>UQPY01000004.1 GCA_900542965.1 uncultured Collinsella sp. | reverse complement strand
GAAACGGCGGTCGACGAAACTGGAGAGGAGGTATTACGAGCTCCTGTGCGAATTGGAGGGAGCGCTCCCGCAAACTGCCTCTTGACAACTTATAGGAGCGTCGGTTTTAGTTTTCGTTATGCGGGTTGTGCGTGGCCATTGCGAAAAAGTCTACTCACTTAGGCTCGAGGGTCGTTCGTTGGCGCCTATTCGCGCTTGTTTGCCGACGTCGCGACCATCAGAAGCCCCTGGACTCTTGCGGCAGGCGTTTCTTGCCTTTGCGGGCACGGTTTCTAAAGTTCTCGACGGCTTCTTCCATGCCCAGGGGTACATAGGTGAGCTCATCGAGGTTATCGGGCAGGTAGCAGGCAAGGCTTTGCTCCTGCGCTCGGCCTGCTACGAGTTGCTCTTCGGTAGGCTTCTCGCCGGGTGTGGCGCAAATGCCATAGACGGCGGCGCCCATCTCGCGCGTGCGGCACTCATACTCGGTCTCGGGATGCTCGGGATGGTCGCGGCGAACGTCGTCACTTATCCAAAGTGTGTCGTAGCCTGCCGCGGCAAACTGCCCCAGGGCGTAGTCGCGCAATGGCTTGCTGTCGGTTCGCAGTGTGACGGTGGCGCCGGCTGCAAAGAGCGGGCGGTAGAGCATCAAATGCTCGACATGGACGAGTCGTTTTTTGGCGTACTTGGCCTTGGGCTGCGGCGTGGGAAAGTTGATGGTGATGGCATCGAGCTCGCCTGCGGCAAACAGCTGCGGCAGCGATGCGGCGCCTCGGGGCAGGACGAGTGCGTTGGGCAGCTCCTGCTCGCAGATTTTCTGCGCGGCATAGGCGATGCAGATGGGCTCCTGGTCCATACCGATAAAGAGCGTGTTTGGCTCGCGGGCTGCGCGCTCTACAAGGTACGTTCCCTTGCCACAGCCAAGATCCAGGTGAAGGTGCTCGAAGGGCTTGTTGCCTGCGGGCGCACAGGCCTTGCGCCAATCTCCGGCATAGGTCTCGGGGTTCGTCTCAATCGCATCGGCGTAGCGCTCCAGGCGCTCCTCGAGCACAAAGTTCTTAGGCGTGCGAACGTGGACGGCTCCCATGAGGCTCCTTGGTCATAAGTATGGAACGCATAGCTGCACGTTCCGTCAATGGGTTGAAAAAGGGTGGGCATGGTTTGCCCGAAAGATGCGGTGCGTCCCGGCGCGAGTCGTCGGTGCCTACAGGCGCTTGAGGATCACATAGCGATTGAGCTCGCCGCTGCGACCGTCGGCATGGAAGCGCTCAAGCTCGCGTACGGGAACCTCGCCACTCTTGTAGAACGTGCGCACGCCGCGCACCAGGTCGGTGATCTGCTGATCGTCAAAGTGATGGCAATAGCGGTAGGCGTGGCGGTCGTTTTGCCAGCCAATGAGGTGGTCGCCGGCTTCAAACTGTGCGGAATCGTAACCCTCAAACGGCGGGGTGAGCTCGGCGCGGGCCTCGGCGCGAACGGCCTTGCGCGCCATGCGCTCGTCATTCATAAACTCCCAAAAGCTAATGGCGATGATGCCGCCTGGGCGCGTCTGCCGCACCAGGGCGTCGAGCACACGTACGCGGTACTCGCACGACGGTACGTGGTGCATAAAGCCAAAACAGACCGAGATGTCGGCGAGCGGGGCATCGAAAAGCACATCGGGCGTCTCAGCGGGATTGAGCTTCATGAGGGCATCGAGCACATCGAGCTCCTGGAAGTGCAGGTTGGGAATGCGCAGCGCGTGGCCATGTGCATCGATGGCCAGGTCTTGGCACGAGTCGACGCCATAGAACTCAAACGGACAGCTGGCATCTGCCGAGGGGTTTGCTCCGTCGACGCCCTTGGCGGCAAGTGCGCCGCCGGCGGCAAAGTTCTCGAACCGCATATTGCCGCAGGCAAGATCGAAGACGCGGACGGGATGCTCGATCGTGGCGACGTCGAGCTGCCCGAGCGCGATATCCATGGTGCGCACCCAGCCGGGCCACGGGGCCTGGCGCGTATCGGAGAAGGAGGCGGAGTGCTCGCGATAGAACGTGTTGTTGAGCTGGATGAGCGATGAGGCGAAATCGCGGTTCACGGCGCGGAACTCCCTCCGTTGGCGGTGCGGAATAAACAGTACGACCATACTACCGTTAACGCTGTAACGGGGACAACCAAGCTACGGGTCATTGCTTTGTTTGGACACATTTCCGCAGCTCATATGCACCCGCAACCGCCGGTTGTCAAAAATCTCACTAGAATAGGTGGCATGCTTTTGGCGGTGGCGGATAGATTTTTAACTGTGCAAGGCGCCTTAAGAACAAAAACGGTCCGGCGGCACGGCTGGCATCACATAGGAGGAACCATGAATGTAGAAACTGCGCAGCGGCTCGCCGACCTTCGTCGCAGCAAGGGTTTTAGCCAAGAAGGGCTGGCGCGAAAGTTAGGGCTGTCGCGCCAGGCGGTCAGTAAATGGGAACGCGCGGAGAGCTCGCCCGATACCGAGAACCTAATCTCGCTCGCCAAACTCTATGGCGTGAGCCTGGACGAGCTGCTCAATCCGAGCGACGAGATCGAGGACGATATCGAGTTTGAGAACGAGGACCGCGCCCGTCAGCGCGAGGCCGAGGCGGCAGAGCGCGCCCGCACCCATGAGGCGGCGGCACGCGCCACGGAGGCAGCTACGCAGGCAAGTGATGCCGCGGCCAAGGCGGCGCAGGCGGCAAGCTGGAGTGCGCAGGCCGCCAATGCCGCTACGGCGCAGGCGACGAGTGGCGCCGCGGTTGGCTCGACTCCGGTGAAGGGCCCGTTCCAGTCGTTCCCGTATTGGGCCGTGTGCTGGCTGCTGTTCTTTTTGCTGATGTTCCTGTTTGGTGCCTGTCCCTTTGCCGCGCTGATCTTCTTTACGATTCCCATCTATCACTGGGTGGCGCGTGCGCTCGATGGCGATTGGGCGCGCGGGGATATCCAGGTTGGTCCGGCGCCGGCGGTCGCTAGGACTAAGGGGGAGGACGTTTCCACTGCGGTTGACGCTGACATGGCTGCCGGGGCCACCGCTGAGCCGAGTGCCAAAGAAGGTGGTGAATGATGAAGCTCTCGCATGAGTCTAAGAGGCGCTTGGGCGTCGGCATCGGAGCGTTTGTGCTTATCATCGGACTTGTTTTCGGCACTTCGTGGACTTTGATTCATTTTGATGGACCGTGGGATTTCGACGATGTTGTATCCGGCTTGTCTGGTATGGGCGATGCGTTTGACGAGGACGATTCCTTGAATAGCGGTAACTATTCCGCTCGGCCTCAACAGCTTTCGAAGGAAACGTTTGATGCCGACGCGTTCACATCCCTTGACTTGGATGTGACGTCGGGTGCGGTTGAGATCAAATGCGTTTCCGACGGGCCGGTACGTGTCATCGAGAGTGGCCGCGTCGCAAAAGGAGTAGCTGCTTTCGATGCGGCAACCCAGAATCTGGCCGAGGTTAAGGGTTCTACGCTCAAGCTTCGCCAGTTCGATTGCGATGACGAGCGAGCCATTGACCGCACGGTTATCGTCGAACTGCCGCGCAAAGTTGCCGATAACATGGTGGGCATTACAGCGAATGTAGGATCGGGTGATCTGACGGTCGCGGGCATTGCGTGTCATGACCTCAACCTGACTCTGGACTCGGGAGACGTTGAGTTTACGGGCACCGTGACCGATACCCTGAATGCCGAGGTCGGTTCGGGCGATGTGACGTTCGAGCTTTACCCGGCCCCCACGAAGTCGATGGACGTGAGTGTGGGCTCGGGCGATGTGGAGATGACGGTTCCGAACTCGACGGGCTTTAAGGCGAGCCTCACCTTGGGCAGCGGCGACTTCGAGAGCGATTTCCTTCCGCTTGGCTACGACGGCGAGACCATTTTGAATCTTGAATTCGATAACGGTGACAAGTCTGCCACGTATCGTTTTGAGGTCGGTTCGGGCGACATGTCGTTTGATCCGGAGTGATGGCTGCGGGCTGGTCCGCAAGCATAGATGCTTAGACGCGCTGTTTGATGGAGGCGCCGGAGCCGTGACGGGCTCCGGCGCCTTTGCCTTTACAATGGGGGCATGGAACAGATTATCTTGAACATACTCGAGGCCCTGCGTCGCGGCGAAACCGTGGACGACAAGGCGCTCGTCAAACTGATACATGCCGAGGCGCGCCGCGAGGGTGCCGACAAGCGCGACCTGGCCAAGCGTCGCCTGCTGCCGTTTTACCAGCGGATAAAGCGTGAGGAGCCGGCTCGTTGGGCTGGGTGGAATGTCGATGCCGAGCTGGAACGTCAACTGCTGCAGGTGCTGCGTATGAAGCCGCGCCGAACGGCTTCGGGCGTGGCGACCATTACCGTCATCACCAAGCCGTGGCCGTGCTCGGGCGATTGCCTGTTTTGCCCCAACGACCTGCGTATGCCCAAAAGCTATCTGCATGCCGAGCCCGCGTGCGCCCGTGCGGAGCAAAATTGCTTCGATCCATATCTGCAGGTGAGCGCCCGTTTGACGGCGCTTTCGCAGATGGGGCATGCGACCGATAAGATCGAGCTCATTGTGCTTGGCGGTACCTGGAGCGACTATCCGGAAGGCTATCAGACATGGTTTATGTCGGAGCTTTTCCGTGCGCTCAATGACGATGCCGTCGCCGGCGTGGCGGCAAACCCCATGTTGGCGCGTCCGGGCATCAGTCGTGCCGAGGCGGGGCGCCTGCTCGATGACGCTCCCGCCGATGCCCTGCCGCCGGTGGTAGCGGAGCGCCGCGAGCGCTATCGGGCTGCCGGCATTGCGACAGACGAGGTCGAGCTTGCTGCCGGCGTTGCCGACGAGCAAGGGCGTGTGGATGCTGCCGTGGGCGGCTATAACCGCGCGGTGCGTCGTCTGTACGGTTCCGGTACGCCGTGGGGCGAGGTTGCCGAGTGGCAAACGGCAACGATGGAGGAGCTCGAGCGTCAGCAGCGCATCAACGAGACGGCGAAGCATCGTGTGGTGGGGCTCGTTATCGAGACACGCCCCGATGCCGTAACACCGCAAACCCTCGCGCTCATTCGCCTCCTGGGCTGCACCAAGATTCAGATGGGTATCCAGAGCCTCGACCAGCACCTGCTCGACATCAACGAGCGTCGCATTTCGGTGGCTCAGATCGAGCGGGCGTTTTCGCTTGCGCGCCTGTTTGGCTTTAAGATCCACGCGCATTTTATGCTTAACTTGCTGGGCGCCACGCCGGAGGGGGACAAACGCGACTACGAGCGCTTTATGACCGAGGGCGCCTTTATGCCCGACGAGGTCAAGGTCTACCCGTGCGCGCTCATCGAGGGCTCGCGTCTGGTGGGCCGCTATGAGCGCGGCGAGTGGCGCCCCTATACCGAGGACGAGCTGCTCGATGTGCTGGCCGACGACATCGTGGTGACGCCGGCGTTCTGCCGCATCAGTCGCATGATCCGCGACTTTAGCTCCGACGACATCATGGTGGGCAACAAGAAGCCCAACCTGCGCCAGCTCGTTGAGAACCGCCTAGCTGCTCGGGGTGACGGTGAGACAGTGCGTGAGATTCGCTATCGCGAGATTAGCACGGCGGGCGCCGACTTGGATGAGCTATCTCTTGATGAGGAAGTGGCGTACGAGACGCCGGTGACGCGTGAACGCTTTTTGCAGTGGGTGACGCCCGAAGGCAAGATCGCCGGCTTTTTGCGCCTGTCGCTGCCCGACCGTTCGTTTGTTGCCGCGCATGCGGACGAGTTGCCGACGACGCTGGACGAGGCGATGATTCGCGAGGTGCACGTGTATGGCATGGCGGCACGCGTGGGGGATCAAGGTCAGGCGGCTCAGCATCACGGTCTGGGGCGTCTGCTCGTGGAGCGTGCGTGTGAGATTGCCCGGGATGCGGGTTATGCGCGTATCAACGTGATTAGCGCGATTGGCACACGCGAGTACTATCGCCATCTTGGATTTTATGACCATGGCCTTTATCTGCAAAAGGAGCTCTAGATGAACAAGCCGAGTGTTTCTGCCGGCGTCGTTGCCGGCGTTGCTCTGGGAGCCGCGGCGCTTGGTGCGGCTGCTGTCGCTGTTCGTGCTGCCTGTCTGCAGGTTGCGCGAACCCGCAATGGGTTGGCGCGTGTGAAACGCGTGCACAATGAGAGCGACGATGAGATTCGCGTCTTGGTGCAAGGCGGGGTCTACCAAAGTGCGAGTTACGTTGGCGAGCGTTGGGCAGAGCCGGTCTTTGCGTACTATCGTGCATTTGACGATGCGTTTGAGACTGAGGGCGCAATGCGTGATGCTTACGGGCATGGTATCGACCGTATGCTCATGCTGGGCGGGGGTGGGTTTGCCTATCCCAAGTTCGCGCTGATGTCGCACGAGGGCTTGCGCATGGACGTTATCGAGTATGACGGAGAGATTACGCGCCTGGCGCGCCGCTGGTTCTACCTGGACGAGCTGGAGCGCGCGGTGGGCGACCGCTTGCGGGTGATTACCGCTGAGGCGCGTTCGTACCTGGGTGTGACGAGCGTGGGCCATCGTCGCTACGATGTGGTCGTGAGCGATTGCTTTGGCGGTGCCGAGCCCGTGCGCGAGCTGGCGACGGTTGAGGCGTTGCGTTTGGTGCGAGGCAGCCTGAACCCCGGGGGTATCTACGTTGCCAATATCGTGAGCGCAAACGAGGGGAGCGACGTGACATTCCTGCGCGACTGCGCTGCCACGGCACTCGAGGTATTCGCCCACGCCTGGGTGGTCCCATGCGGTGATGCGGAGTTCGGCGGCGAGGAGAACTACCTGCTCATCGCCAGCGACGGCGACTACGCCTTTGACGAAGCCGTGCCCTTCGACGCTGACTTCCTCGGCACCGTCCTTCACGACAAGTAAGTCTCCCCGTCCTAAAAAGACTGGTCTCAGGCGTGGTCGCGCCAGCTGCGGACACGCTGCTTCATGCCCTCGATGTCGAGCACGCCTTCGGCGAAGCCTTTGCGCACAAGCTCCTCGGGAACGTACTCGTCGTAGCGATCAAAATAAGGCACCTCGCCGGGATAGACGAGCTCGATGGGGTCGAAGTCCTTTTCGGCCTCGGCTGCGAGCACCTCAAAGAACGTCTTCTCGTCGGCCTTCATCTTAAACTGCATAAAGTATGGACGCGACGGATCGAGCCCGCGAAGGCCAAGCTCCGCGGCGCATTTAATCTTGAGCATGCGCTCGAGTGCCAAAAAGGCGTAGCTGCCCAACCAGGGGAAGAGCACCCAAGTGTCGCCACCCAGGTTGATGAGCGGCTTAGTTCCCGCGCCCGAAATCTCGGCGGTATGACGAGCCTGCGCCAAGCGAGCCTGTGCGTTACCCATAAGGTACGGATATGCCGCGTGCTCGTTGAGCGCCTTGCGCATGCGCTCGAGCACATGCGTGTTAATGTCGCCGGGGCAGTCGCCAAAGTAGGCCGGCACCCGGCCTTTGACCTGCGTGGCAAAGACGGTATGGCGCTTCCAGTCCACTTCTTCGACAATCCAGCAATGTCCGGCAATGGCGATGCGCTCACCGGGCGGTGGCGGATTGACGATCGTGCCCAACTCGGCCGACTCGCTGCGAACGGTGAACTCCTCGTTTTCCTGGAACACAGCGTAGAACTTAAAGTTGTTAATGATGCGCTCGCCCGTGAGACCCACGATGAGCCCATCGCCCTCGGTGACCTGGATGTGGTCGATCTTGATGAGGTGGCGCAGCAGTACGCGATAGTCATCGGCCGAGACGCGGTGGAAATAACTAAGCGTGAGCACGCGTTGGGCAAATTCGGCCGGCGTGAGCTCTCCGGTGCTGGCGAGCGTCGACATGGTCTGGTGATAGAGCAGACTGTAGGGGAGTCGATCGAGCTCGGGTGGCTCGACCCACTTTTCTTCGCGATAGAGTTGTATGAGTGCGATGCCCTGCAGGAGCTTCCAGGGTATCGTTTCGGGCATCATCGTGCGCGGCTCGGGCTCCTCCTCGCGCATGACAAACCACATCTCGGGCGGAAGATCGCGGCGGCCTGTGCGCCCCATGCGCTGCAAAAAGGAACTGACGGTAAACGGCGCGTCAATCTGGAACGCGCGCTCCAGGCGGCCGATATCGATACCGAGTTCCAGCGTGGAGGTGGTGACGGTTGTCTGTGCCTGTTCCTCGTCGCGCATGAGCTCCTCGGCGGTTTCGCGTAGCGATGCCGAGAGGTTGCCGTGGTGGATCAGGAAGCGGTCTGGCTCGTGCCGGTTTTCGCAGTAGCTGCGCAGCATGGAGCACACGGCCTCTGCCTCCTCGCGCGAGTTAGCAAAGACCAGACACTTGCGGCCGCGGGTGTGTTCAAAGATGTAGCCCATACCGGGATCGGCGTTGTCGGGCGCAGTATCGGTGGGGTTGAGCAGCGCCTGTTCGGTCGCTTGGGGGATGTCGACTTCGCCTTCGGGGGCCGAGGAGGTGCGACGGTCCTTGGAGGCAGCCTTACCCCGTGCCTGTTCGCGACGTTGACGACGCTCCTGCTGCGTAAGCTGTCCGCTGTGGCGCATGTCTTGTCCGGATGCGGGCAGTGCCGCGGGTGGCGCCGCCTCAATGCGCTCGCATGCAAGTACCTCGGCTTCCTGCGGGCCCGTGCTCACAAATCCTCGCTGCTGCGCCTGCGGGCCCGAGTTGTAGAAGTGCTCCATGGAGATACGCCACACGCGGCGCGGCTCCTCAAAGCGGGGGATGACGCAGTCGCGTCCTGTTCCCTGTGAGAGGAAGGCGCCCGTGCGCTCGGGGTCCCCGATGGTGGCCGAAAGGCCAATGCGCCGGGGCTGCACGCCCGCCATGCGCGAAAGGCGCTCGATAAGGCAGAGCGTCTGACCGCCGCGGTCGCCGCGCATGAGCGAGTGGACCTCGTCGATGACCACATAGCGCAGATCGCAAAACATGCGCGGGATTGCCATATGCTTGTGGATTAGAAGCGCCTCGAGTGATTCGGGCGTAATCTGCAGGATGCCGCTTGGCTTTTTGATGAGCTTGGCCTTATGCGATTGCGAGACATCGCCGTGCCAGTGCCAGACAGGGATATCGGCCTCTTCGCACAGGTCGTTGAGGCGGACGAATTGGTCGTTGATGAGCGCCTTGAGGGGGCCAATGTAGAGGGCGCCCACGCTTGCGGGCGGGTTCTCCCAAAACTCGGTCAGGATGGGAAAGAAGGCTGCCTCGGTTTTGCCGGAAGCCGTGGATGCCGTCAGGAGCACATTGTCCTGTGTGTTGAAGATGGCATCTGCCGCCGCAACCTGGATAGAGCGCAAGCTCTCCCAATCGTGGGAGTAGATGAAGTCTTGGATAAATGGGGCGTAGCGGTCAAAGGCGTTCACGGGGCCTCCTTTCAACAACGAATCTCTCAACGCGGCTGGCAACGGCTTGCTGCATTACTGCTTCAACGTTTGCCCAGATAAAACCTGCCAAAATAAACCCGTCCCTTTTTGGTAGGTTAGATGGTGAACTCGGCGAAGTTGCGGTCGCCGCCTGCGGTGCCGGTGTCGCCTGTTGCGGCTGCCGGCGCCAGCGCGTCGCCGCCGACGCTTTGCAGCAGCTCGGCCACGTTGGCATCGGGGTTCTGACACAGGATGTCGAGCAGCTCGATAAAGTCGCGAATGACCTCACGGGGCGTCAGGTGCGTATCGGCTCCCACGCGGCCAAACTCGATCTTAAGGAAGTCCACCAAGTCGTTCTCGGTAAGCGTGGGTGTCCAGCCAAAGTAACCGGCGTGGATTTGCATGAGCTTTTCGATCAAGACCAGCAGCTCCTCATAGGTGAGTGGCTGCAGACGAATGATGGGCGCGAGCATGTCTTTGAGGTCCTCACGTGCAAAACGGCCCTGGGCGAGACGGCTGCGCAGGGCTTCGTAGGAGAACACGCCGCGGCGGCGGTCTTCGATGGAGGTTGGCGTGCCGCCCATGATCATGCCCAGGTACTGTGCTTTGCCCTGCAGCGTGTCGTTGTACATGGTCAGGATCTTCTCGTAGTTGTACTGGCGCGTGATGGCGTTGGGAATCTTGTACAGGTTTACGAGCTCGTCGATGAGCACCAGCATGCCCTTGTAACCGCTGCAGACCAAAAAACGTGCGATGAGC
The DNA here is from genome assembly GCA_900542965.1 of uncultured Collinsella sp. Taxonomy (GTDB): domain Bacteria; phylum Actinomycetota; class Coriobacteriia; order Coriobacteriales; family Coriobacteriaceae; genus Collinsella. The sequence goes on along the minus strand of UQPY01000004.1, from coordinate 44,968 downwards.
TTGATGTAGTCGTACCAGTCGTCGTCGCTGATGATGGTCGAGGAGCCCAGCTCGGCGCGCGCCTCGCTCTTGGTGCGGTACTCGCCGCGAATCCATTTGGTCATGCGGCTCATGCTCTCTTCGTCACCCTCCGAGACAGCCGTGCGATAACGGCGGAGCATGCGGGTGAAGTCGAAGCCGTGGACCATCTCCTCGAGCGGAGCGAGTTGGGCATTGATGGCCGACTCGTCGGCATCGGCGCACGAGGCGACCCAACGATCCAGGATAAGGTTGAGTGCACCGCCCTCGGGGCGCGTTTTGGTCGATATGTTGCGGATGAGCTCGCGATAGGTGGCCAGGCCCTGGCCCTGGCCACCCTGCAGCCGGCGCTCAGGCGAAAGGTCGGCATCGGCGACGACAAAGCCCTCGCCCATGGCGTGCGTGCGAATAGTTTGGAGCAAAAAGCTCTTGCCCGCGCCGTAGCGACCGACTAGGAAGCGAAAACTTGCGCCGCCATCGGCGATGAGGCTTAGGTCGGTGAGCAAGGCGCGGATCTCGACCTCGCGTCCCACGGTAATGTAGGGAAGGCCGATGCGCGGGACGACGCCGCCTTTGAGCGAGTTGAGAATGACGGCGGCGACGCGCTTGGGCACGCGGGGCGCTGCGGATGCGGTATCACTCATGGTCTAGGTATCCTCTCACGTCTGCTTCGTAGTCCTCGATAATCTGTGGTCCTGTCGCGCCAAATTCAATAACGGTGTCGCCCACCAGGTCAAAGAGCGCTTCGTTGATGCTATCGACGAGCATATCTTCGCTTTGGTCCGACCGCGCCACAGCCGATGCTGCCTGCGCCGCGTTCTGCTCGAGCAACGCACGAAGGTAGCCTTCTGCGGCGGGGACGAGTGCGGACGCGGTGTCGGCGGACATGGCCGTCGCGGGTGCGGGCGCTGGCGCGAGGAGCGGGGCTACGACGCCAAACTGCTCGGTTGAGATGGTCGGCTCGTCAGCCTCGTCCTGTTCCATGGGCGCCGCGACCGGCTCGACAATCATGTTGGCCACGGGCTCGGCTTCCGGTTGCCCAGAGTCCGCTTCCTCGACATCCGCGGTCGTGTCGTCCTCGCGTTCCTCGTCGATCAAAAGCGCCTCGCGCGTCTGCGCGGCGGCACTTCGGATATGCCCCAGCTGGCTCAGGTCGATATCGATCTTGACGGGCTGGTGTGTGGCGTTCCACGAAAGCCATGCCACGATCTCGTCATCGATGATCTTGGCCAAATACTTGGGAACCTTTTCTTCCTTCAGGGGATGGCTGGGGTCCAACGCCAAGCGCAGGCGCTGGTCGCAGGCGCGCATTATCTCACCGAGCTTACTACTCTTTTGTCTGCTGCCGTGGATGCGCATACACTCCCAAAAGCCGTTTTGGCAACGGTAGATATGGATGGGGTCCAAGCGGTATTCGCAGTCCTCGTGGCGCTCGGGCGCAAAGAAGACGGCCGAGGCAAACATGGTGTAGGGCATGGCCGTCTCCTCCCCAAACAAGCTCGCTACGATGCCGGTCTTTCGGTGCGTGTCATAGTAGCGCGCCATGCGGACATATACGGCGCATGCCACATGGCGAAGGTCGAGATGGTGCCCGCGGTCGAGCCTTGAGTTATTGAGGTTGTACGTGGAGAGTGCGTTGATGGCGGCCATGAGCCGCTCCTCGCGCGCCTCGTCAGGCGGAAGGGGGAGCGTGGGCTCTGAGGTTTTGCGACGCTTAGCGGTTTGACCGGACGGCGCCTGCGCGGGCGCAAGGTCTCGAGCCGCGCATCGCAGCTCGATAAGGGCGTTATCGAACATGACGGTTTTAGAGTCGCGAAGCAACCTAGGGTCGAGCCCGTGGAATACGGCGTAATCCTGCAGCCATACGCGTGCGAACCGGTCGATGCCGGGCTCAAAGGCGCGATAGGCACCCCAAAACGCCTTGATCTTGTCAAAGCCATCGAGCGGATCATCGACGCCAATGCCGCAGATCAGCTCATAGAGATATAAGAAGGCAAAGGATGTAGACGTTTCCTCGATATTGCCGCGGCGCACCTGGGCGCGCCAGGTAAAGTAGCCGCGCAGTTGTCGATCGCTCATGGCGTTGTAGGTGGGAAAGTACGACTTGAAGGTGCCGTTGTAGGGGCAATCGTCCTCGAAGTTGGCCATCAGCAGGCCCTGGCGGTAAAAAAGCTCCGCCTCTGAAAGCCAACGCCCCGCACCGCCCTTGGGGTCGTCTTGCCAGCGCGATATCTCGCGCATCTTGCGGTACTGGTCGGGGAGGAAGTTCTGCATCTGACGGCCGGTCTTGAGAATCGGCTCGTCAGCATAGATTTTGTTTGAGAAGCGGGCGGACTGATGGGTCCGGGCCTCGGCCATAATGCGCTCAATGAGCATCTTGACGTCCTGGTCGGCCACCGCCCTCTCCTCTCCCTATACGGTGTCGGTGACCTCATATCATAGCACAGCATCAAACAGATGTTCGAGATACCGCTATGTAGATAGACTTAGAACAGAAGGGCGTAGATGACGGCTATGACGACGGAGGGGAGCATGTTGGCCGTGCGGAAGGTCTGAGGACGGATGAGGTTGACGCCGACGCAGAAGATGAGCATGGAGCCCACGAGCGAAAGACTGTCGAGTGCCGCGGCGGTCATGATGGGGGAGAGTGCGCCGGCAAACAGCGTGATCGTCCCCTGGAACACGGCGACGGGCAGGGCCGAGAAGATGCAGCCGCGGCCGAGCGAGGCCGTCATGGTGCAGACGATGATGCAGTCCAGTGCGCCCTTCAGGGCGAGCGTGGACCAGTCACCGAGCAGGCCGTCCTGAATCGATCCCACGATGGCCATGGCACCGATGCAGACGGTCAGCGATGCCGAGACAAAGGCGTTGGTGAACTCGTTGTCTCCCTCGCTTCCGGTTTTGCGCTTGAGCCATTCGCCGAGGTTTTCGATGGCAGCTTCCAGGTTGATGGCTTCGCCGATGAGCGATCCGAGGGCAAACGAGACGATCAGCATAGTGGTACCGGTGGTCGACAGGGCGCCGCCGTCGATAACGAGCATCTTTTGCATGGTGCCGCCCAAGCCGATAAACAGGACGCACAGCCCCGATGCTTTCATGAGCGTGTCTTGGATGCGCGGTGTGATAAAGCGACCGCCCGCTAATCCCAAAAGACCGCCTGCAATCAAAAGCGCGACGTTGATGATCGTTCCCAAACCCGGCATGGATCCTCCCGTATTGATGCCACCTTGGCAATCGTAGCAGAATAGAACGCAGGGCATATTGCGACTTGTCTAATACGTTATATGAGTGGTATTAAGTCTGGCGTACAGCGGTTAAGCCTTAGGTTGTCGTCGGAACGTAGGGATAGTATTCAAAGCGTAGCGTCATCAGCCGTTGTGGGGACTCGATGCCCGCGGCGATGATATCGGCATCTCGGGCGCGGTCAAACCCTTCAAGTTCAATCTGGTACGAGACATCTTCCATAATGTCCAGACGTCGCCAGGCCAGGAGCGTGTCGCCATCGAATTCCAAGGTTTTGCTTCCATCTGGGGCAACGGCGTATAGGCGCAGCTTGGCAGTGGTTGCAGGGTCGACGATCGTGATCTTCTTGATTTCGTTCCGAGTATTCTTGGCGCCTAACAAGGTGAGCAATGTTGGTGCCACGATTTCGCCCGATGGCAAAAAGACGACCTCGACGGACTCGGGAAATGCGATGATAGCCGACTTGCGGACGGGCTGATTGGCGGCGGCAACTTCGATGTTCGCGGCGTCGACGGTCGTCGTGTGGTCGAGTGCGGTGAGCATGCAGCAGTTGCCCTCATCGACATCTTGAGGCGTAGCAAGGCCTAGGCCGTCCTCGAGTTGGGGATCGTTTGACTCGATAGCAGTTTCATCCGGTTCCTCTGAAGGGGCGGAGATGTCGTTAGCCGACAGTGACGCGCTATCTGCTTTATCCTCTGTTATGGCTGCGTTCGTGGTCCCATCTTTTGATGGGAAGGCCATTTCGTTCAATGCAAAGGGAGCAATCCCGATGGCTCCAGCTCCATTCCATTCCATTTCGAGGAGCGCCGGGTCGGCAAGTACGCGCTGCCTGTCTTGCGCCTGGACATCGATCTCAATAGGGCAGAGTTTCGCCCCTCGAGTAAGGCTGAGCGACCCGTTTTGCTTATCGTCTTTGATTTTGGCGCCTTCGGCATTGTCGTCGTAGAACAGCAGGGGAGTCTCTCCCGTTGCGACGGCCTCGGTGTTGGTTTTGGTTATCCGCAACGATGCCGTGAATGAGAGAGTGGGCTGCGCGCCGTCGGTGTGCGAGGCAACGCAGCCCAGGCATACACCTCCTTCTTCTTTGAAAAACGTGCTGTCGAAGGCGACCTTCGCTTCGTTCGCCGAGTCATCGACCGAAGCGATATCGATGCGCAACCCCAAATCGCACGGATCGCCATCTGCATCGAGCACAATCGAGCGCCACGTGCAGACGGCGCACCCCGCCTGGGAGCCGTTTGCCTTGTTCGAACGATTGATATCCACGACTATCGAGCCGTCCGTATTACGACGAAGGCATCCCGAGGTTGAGATTGCGGCCTGTGCGAACGAAAAACGCTTGCACGCAATGGCGCTCGACGGATTTGGTGCGGGGCTTAGGGCTGCTGGTAAGGAGTCTGCCATGACGGGAGTCGCCCAAGCGGCGACAGGCGTTCCGGTTGCGAGCGCGCCGCAGAGTGCGACGACGGGCAAAAGGTTCTTCGATGCCATGGGGTCTCCTTAGCTAATTTAGTGCGGCCTGTCCGTGTTTCGTTTCTGGCTGCGTTTGATGTGCAGACCGAGGCCGGCGGTTCCCGCGCCTGCTGCTGTGGCGCCTGCTGCCAAGAGCCATCGTCTGTCGTCTGTCTGTGCCAACGGTTCCTTGCAGTTGCCGCGGTCGAGCTCCGAGAGGTCGACCGTCACCTGCGTGGCGGCCTGCGCCTGTTCTTGCTGGGCAAAGGCCATGGCTGGCCCAAACGCTAGGATACTGACGGCGGCGGCCAGGGCGACGGCCTTATGCCGTGTGCGCACCGGGCTCGACCGTCCAGGTGATCGTTGCAACCTGATCGCCTTCGCCGGTTACGCGGAAGATGTCGCGCGTGACGCGGGCGACGTTTCCGCTTGTCTTGAGCTTAATTTTGTCCGTGCCGCCGGCAATGCCCTGGTAGCCCATGTCGAAGGCTGCATTCTTGGAAAGATCGAGGCCCGTCTCCTGCATTGCGGCGCTGGCGTTCTGGAGTGCGCCGTCGGGGCCGACCTTAAAGTCGATGGAATTCTGCGCGGTTCCGGCCTTGGCGTCGGCGGCAATGGTCCAGGTGTTCATGGCGTCGATCTTCATGTTGGTGACATGGATGCCGTAGGCCGAATGATTGTCGATGGTGGTCGCGTCTTCTGAGGGGCCCTGAAGCGTGCCGTCGGCCTTGGCGACGAAGGGAATAACCGTCGGAACTTTGAACTCTACGTTGTCGATCTCGGTCCTGACCATTACTTTCGTGGTTCCAACGCGCCCGGCTGCCAGAGCTGGCGTCGGGGCGGCGCCCATTGCGAGCGCGAGCGCGAGCCCTGCGCCCACGACGAGCGCTCTGGCTCCGTTCATGTTCCTGGTGATGTCCATGGTCGTTCCTTTCTATTCGCCGCGGGCCGTCCCCGCGATGATTGGACGAATGCTGGTGAATTGCGTGCGGTGCCGCGTCGGCCGAAAAAGCTAGTTCTCGGCTTGCTCAACCCGTACCTTGACACGTGTCGGATTGCCGTGGCTGTCGAGGGTCTTGGCATCGAGTGCCTGGATCTCGATGTATGCCTCGCCTTCTTTGATGTCGCCGGCGGGGCACGTCTCGATTGTCTTGCCGGTCTCGACCACACCGGATTCGTACATGGTCTCGTCGTTTTGGATGACGCGGAATCGCTGGGGAAATTTATTGTCTTGGACGTTTTGCACGTTGACGCGCAGCTTGCCGTCCTCCTGTAGCTGAGCGACCGGCGCGACCGAAATCGTCATCATGTTGTCGCGGACGATGGCATCGAGCTCATCTTGGATTTCTTGTCGCGATTTACCCTCTGCCGTCGTGACTGAGGCGCCCGCTTCGGGCACGGGCTGCGACTGCCAGGCGTATAGCCCTACGGCGATGAGGGCGCAGACGATAGCCAGACAGACAACGACGAGTTTCTTGCGACGCCCCAGTCCTGCGAGGCGGGGCGGCTTCTTCGCACTCATGCGGCGTCCTTGGTGGTGTAGACACGTGCGAACGTGGACGGGTCCGCTCCAAAGAGCATGTGAAGCATCAGGCGGCGCGAGTAGATGAGCTCGTCAAAGTCGTGGGGGAGCTCGATGTCGTGGATACGCGCGATGTGGTGGGCGAGCGCCGAGAACGACTCGGGGTCGCAGATCACATCGGTGGTAACGTGGTAGACCGTCGTATCGGGGAATGCCTCTTCGTCGAAAGGCAGGAGATGGGGATCGTCGTCGACTTCGATGGCGATGCCGTACTGGGGCCAGTAATATGCCATGGGAACCTCCCTGCTTCTGGGCAAAAACTTCTATCGGTTTTGGCTGTCGACGCCGACCGTATCAGCCGCTACTTGACCAATTTCTGACCAAATGCTTGACGGATTGGCGTCTCCGCAGGTAAAAGGCGGCAAAAAATACTCCAACTTTTTTCAAGCGACAATCGCGCGGTCGGCGACGGCGGGGCCATATGTGTCAAAAGCATCGTCTGCCGAGGAAATCAAGCCGCTCGCCGAATTGCACGAACGTAAAAATCGCCAATTATGGAGACGGTCTCGAACACGTCGACGAAACGATGCGGTAACATCTCCCTGCAAATACTGTAGTTAGCTAAAGGGGGAGTTCGCGTGTCTGCAACCATCAAACCCTTCACCGATGAGTTCGAAGAGTATGGTCGCGACGAGTCTCGCGCATCGGGCGAGGCCTCGAGCATCTCGTTTCCGACAACGGAAGACGAGGTCCGTGCCATTTTGGAAAAGCTCCATGCCGAGCGTGTCCCGGTAACGGTTCAGGGCGCCCGAACCGGCCTTGCCGCCGGTGCCGTGCCCCACGGCGGGCATATCCTCAATACTTCCCGTATGAATCGCTACTTGGGCCTTCGCCGCGATGAACAAGGCCAATTTCTGCTGCGCGTGGAGCCGGGCGTTGTGCTCTCGGAGCTGCGCAAGCAACTGGGCAAGAAGGTGCTTCCGACCGCAGGCTGGGACCAGACATCGCTTAAGGCTTACGAGGAATTCCAGGAAGCCCCCGAGCAATTCTTTCCTACCGATCCCACCGAGGCATCTGCCTGCCTGGGCGGCATGGCGGCATGCAACGCCTCTGGCGCCCGTAGCTACGCTTACGGCCCCATGCGCCCCCACATCACAGGTCTTCACGTCGCGCTGACCGATGGCGACCTGGTCGAGCTTCAGCGTGGCGAGGTTTTTGCGCAGGGTCGTCGCCTTTCGCTCGTGACAACGGAAGGCCGTGCACTCGAGCTTGATCTTCCCGCCTACACCATGCCCAAGACCAAAAATGCTTCGGGCTATTATGTTGCGGACGATATGGACGCCATCGACCTCTTTATCGGCGCCTGCGGAACGCTTGGCGTTATCACCGAGCTCGAGATTACCCTGCAGGAGGCGCCTGCGGTCGTTTGGGGCGTGAGCTGCTTTTTCGATAGCGAAGACAAGGCCGTGTCCTTCACCGATTCCGTACGCCCCGTCCTGTCCCACGCGGCTGCCATCGAGTATTTCGATGAGGGCGCCCTGGATATCCTACGTCGCCAGCGCGAGCAGTCGACGGCGTTCGCCTCGCTGCCGGCGCTCGACAAAGAGGCCAAGGTCTGCGTCTACGTGGAGCTCGACTGCGATGATGAAGCCCAGGCGACTGAGGAACTGTATCACCTGGGGTGGGTATTGGAGCTTGCGGGCGGCAGCGACGATGCGACCTGGGTCGCGCGCACCGAGGTCGATCGCGAGTGCCAGCGATTCTTCCGCCATGCGGTGCCCGAGAGCGTCAATATGCTTATCGACGAGCGTCGTCGCACCGACCCCACCATCACCAAGCTGGGCTCGGACATGTCGGTGCCCAACGCGCGCCTGGCCGATGTGATTGCCCTCTATCGCCGCACGTTGGCCGAAAGCGGTCTTGAGTCCGCCGCGTGGGGCCATATCGGCAACAACCACCTGCATGCGAACATCCTGCCGCGCGATGCGCAGGATTACCGCCGCGGCGGCGAGTTGTTTGCCCAGTGGGCCTCCGAAGTTACGGCTATGGGCGGTGCCGTCTCCGCCGAGCACGGCGTCGGCAAGATCAAGGCGGGCTTTCTTGAGACGATGTACGGCCACGAGGCCATGGTCGAATCGGCACGGCTCAAGCTCCAGCTCGATCCTGCCGGGCAGCTGGGTCGCGGCAACCTGTTTTCGGAGAAGCTCTTGGATGAACTCGTCCAGAAAGGGGGCGCGTGAAGATGAGCGATTTCCATATGGTGGTGTGCGTCAAGGCGGTGCCGGGTAGCACCGAGGTCAAAATGGACCCCAAGACCAATACCATTGTGCGCGATGGCAAGCAGGCGGTCATCAATCCCTTTGATGCGAGCGCCCTGGAGTGTGCCCTAGCGCTCAAGGACGACTTTATCGGCTTTGGCATGGATGTGCGCGTGACGGTGGTGTCGATGGGTATTCCCGCGACCGAATCGCTGCTGCGCGACTGTATTGCCCGCGGTGCCGACGACGCGCTGCTGCTAACCGATCGCGCCTTTGCAGGTGCCGATACCCTGGCCACCACCTATGCCCTCAAGTGCGGTATCGAGGCTCTCGATGAGGACTTCGATCTTCTTATCTGCGGCAAGATGGCGGTGGACGGCGATACGGCCCAGATTGGCCCCGAGCTTGCCGGTGCCTTTGAGATTCCCTGCGTGACCGACGTGAGCTGCGTGCAAAGCGCGGGCTTTACGACCTGTGGCTCGCTGGCGCTCGTTCACGGATGCGATGCCGGTGAAGAGACGGTCTATCTTGAGATGCCGTGTGCAATGACGACCGCAAAGGAGATCGGCCAGCTGCGCATGCCGAGCATCGCCGGTATTCGTGCGGCTGAGGAGGCTGACGTGCGCGTGGTCAACGCTGCCGACGTGCATGCCGACCCTGCGCGCTGCGGTCTTGCCGGCTCGCCGACGCAGGTCGTGCGCTCGTTTGTGCCCGACCGCGATCAAACGTGTGAAGCCGTTGAGGGCACGGCATCCGAGCAGGCGGCAAAGCTTGCCAAGATTATCGAGGGGATGGCATAGATGAGCGGACTGATTATCGATAGTGAAGCCTGTATCGGCTGCGGTCGCTGCGTTCGCGCCTGCGCCTCGGGCGGCATTGTGGTGGAGGGCGAGCGGCCCAACCGCTGCGCCCGCGTAACCGACGGCTGCATTCTGTGCGGCGGGTGCGTCGACGCCTGTCCCGTCAACGCTATCTCGATCGAGCGTGACGAGGCCACTGGCGTGGCGGACCTTGGCGCCTATCGAGACATTTGGGTATTCGTGCAGACCGATGAGCACGATACAGTGGCTTCTGTGGCCTATGAGCTTATGGGCAAGGGGCGCGAGCTTGCCGATGCCCGCGGCTGCCGCTTGGTGGCGCTGGTCGGCATGAGCCCCGAGAGCTCGCTCGAGGAGCTTGAGCATCTGGTTTGCGCCGGCGCCGACGAAATTATGGTCTGTCGCGACGAGCGCCTGCGCCAAAACGATGCAGAGGTTTACGCCCGCCTGATCTGCGATTTGGTAGCCGAGCGCAAGCCCGAGGCTATTCTGTACGGCGCGACCGCCTTTGGCCGCGAGCTGGCACCTGGCGTTGCCGTGCGCCTGCAGACGGGTCTTACGGCCGATTGCACCGTGCTTTCGATGGATACGGAGCCGGGCCTGCTGCAGCAGACGCGCCCGGCGTTTGGCGGCAACCTGATGGCTACCATCGTTTGTCCCAACCACCGCCCTCAGATGGCGACGGTACGTCCCGGCATCTTTAAGGCGCCCGACTTCGACTACGGCCGTCCCGGCACGATCACCCAGGTAACGCTTGCGGATGACGTTAAAGCTCGCGTCGAGATCTCGATTCCCGCCGAGGAGTGGGGGCAGCAGGCCTCGATTGCCGATGCCGAGCGTCTGGTCGTGGTGGGTCGCGGTATCGGCTCCAAGAAAAACCTGCCTCTGATGCGAAAGCTCGCCGAGGCTCTTGGCGCCGAGCTTGGCTGCACGCGCCCTGTCGTGGAGGCCGGCTGGTTGGAGTATCGCCATCAGATTGGCCAGACGGGCGTATCGGTTTCGCCCAAGCTTCTCGTAAGTATCGGTGTCTCGGGTGCCATCCAGCATCTTGCCGGCATCGGTGGAGCGGAGTGCATTATCGCCATCAACGAGGACCCGGATGCCCCCATCTTTGGCGCCGCCCAGTACAAGGTTGTCGGCGACGCCGTCGAGGTTGTCGAGGAGCTACTGGCCCAGCTTGAGCGCTAGGCACGCGCCAGCCAGGAGCGCGTCTCGTTCTTGAGGCGCTCCCAGGTCGCCTGTGTGGCGGGATCGGTAAAGGGCCGTTTAATGCCAAAGGGTGCGTCGAGCAGGCGGTAGATATCGCCTTGTTCGCGCGCCAGCGCGCGACTTGCGGGATAGACAAGTTCAAACATAAAGCAGATGAGCCCTGCCAGGAAGTCTGCCGGCTCGTCGCGCTCATCGCGTGCAACGCAGCGGTGCTCGTCAAAGGCGGCAAGTGTCGGCAACGAGAAATGACTGGAAAGAAACGTCTTCTCGTCCACCTTGAGGATGGTATCGACGGTGCTGTCGGCGATGGTGCGCATAATGTCGACCTTATCGCCGTCGCGCACGATATCGCAGAAGCGCCGTGTGCGCTCATCGAGCTCCTCGGGTAGTCGAAAGTCGCTATGATAGGCGATGCTCGCGCGGATGAGCTCGTCGTTCTCGTCGGCCTCAATAAAATCTCGGATGCTCGTCGTGGCAGGCGCGTCGGCGGGGTTCTCACCAAAGAGGACCTCGACGCCCAACGCCGCATGGCTCATGCTCTCGGCATCTTTAAAGGTGTCCCAGCGTCGCAGCTGCTCAAAGCGGCCCATATCGTGTAGCAGGCCGCAAAGCCATGCCAGGTCAATATCTTCTGACGACCAGCCCTGCTCGCGCGCTACGGCATCGCATGCCTCGGCCACGTGGTACGTATGCTCGATTTTGAGCGCGATGCGTGGGTTTGTGGCGTCGTAGGCATCGGTGTAGCTTTTGAAGGCCGCGCGCGCCCGGTCTTGATCGATAGCTGTCATAATGACTTCCTAAAAAGTTGTGTCTTTCGATCCGGTGGCAATTGTAGGCGAACTCGGTTGCTGTCGGATGATGATTCTGCCGTGTCGCTACATGCGGCTCGGAGACCTTGTCAGGATGAGAAGCGTATGGTGCTCAAAATCGTTAGAACCGTCTGGCCAGTGATGCTTACCTATGTTGCAATAGGCGCGCCGTGCGGAATGATCATGGGGCAGACGGGAATGGAGCCCTGGATGGTCTTTGCCCTGAGCAGCACGTTTGTGACGGGCAGCGGCCAGTTTATGATCTGCAATCTTTGGCTGGCGGGCGTACCGGCACCTTCGATTATCGCGAGCGTTGCCGCCATCTCCTCGCGTTTTGCGCTTTACTCGGCATCGATCGCGCCGCATCTGAGGGGTGCCTCGAAGCGTCAGACGCTGGCTGTTGCCGCGACACTTACCGAGGAGGCATATGGCATCTCGCTTGCCAAGTTGGTTGAAGGGGAGGATTGGGGTCCGCTCAAGTCTTTTGTGCTCAACGCGATCCTCATCGCGACATGGGGCGTTTCGTGCACGATGGGCGCCGTTGTCGGCACTGTTGTCGATGTCCCCACCGCTATTGCGGGCTTTGTCTGCACATCGCTTTTTATCTGCCTGCTCTTTTCGCAGCGGCTGTCGCGCGGCAACGTTGTCGCGGCGGTGTCGGGCGCGGTGTCCGTCGCCGTATGCAAGTTCTTGGGCCTCACGAATATTGCCGTGCCGGCAAGCGTCGTGGTCGGCATTGCCATTGCGCTGGCGTGCGATGCTGTATTTGACGGAAGAGGTGCCCGCGATGCCCGTTAACGAGTTCTTGGTTCTGTGGCTGTCGTCGTGGGCTGCTATCGCGTTCTTTCGCATCGCGCCGGCGTTCGCCTTGCGCGGGCGGACCCTGTCGCCCCGCATTACCGAGGCCCTAGGCTATATCCCGCCCGCTGCCTTTGCCGCGCTGGTCGCCAACGACTTGGTGAACCCCGGCGCGTTCGACGCGGGACTCTGGCCTGCCTTGGTTCCCTGGATTGCGGCCGCCGGCGTCGTGGCGGTGGCAATCAAGACAAAGTCGATGTTGTGGTGCTGCGTTTCGGGCATCGTGTTCTATATCGTTTTGAGCCTCGTATAGGAGCAGGACGCGTTATCGTCCCGGCCTATCGAATCGAATTTCTCACCGAGGCGGTCTGCTTCTTCTGGTACCATGGTCAAACTTTACTGTAGCAAAGCGTGACGTGGGCTTTTGTTCTGCGTCAGCGGAAATGGGGGTTTCATGGCACAGGAAGCGACCGCCAACGAGCAAAAGAAATTCAAGGTACCGCGCATCCCGGGCGACATCATGATCTATCCCATGATCGTCGGTCTTTTGCTCAACACCTTCTGCCCGCAGGTTTTTGAGATCGGCGGCTTCTTTACGGCTGCCTGCCGCGGTGGGTCCAATACCATCGTCGCCGCGATCCTGCTGTTTGTGGGCGCCGGCATCAGCCTTAAGTCCACGCCGGGCGCCATCAAGACCGGTATCGTCGTGCTGATCCCCAAGCTGGTCGTCGCAGCGGCTCTCGGCTTGGGCGTGGCATATTTCTTTAACGACAACTTCCTGGGTCTGAGCTCCGTGTCTATCATCGGCGGCATCACGTTTTGCAACATGGCGCTTTATACGGGCATCATGGGCGAGTTCGGCGACGAGTCCGAGCAAGGTGCCGTCGGCATCCTGTTCTTTACGGCCGGCCCCGCCGTCACGATGATTATCCTCGGCGTCTCGGGTCTCGCTAACATCCCGCTGGGCACCATCGTTGGCTCTATCCTGCCGCTTGTTATCGGCATGGTTTTGGGCAACCTGTTCCCGTTCATTAAGAACCTGCTGGTCCCCGGCATCAATCCCGCGATCGCTGTCATTGGTTTTCAGCTCGGTGCGTCCATGAGCCTGTCGAGCTTCATCACCGGCGGCATCTCGGGCATTCTGCTGGGCCTCATCACGCTCTTTATCGTCGGTCCCATCACCTTTGCCTTCGAGCGCCTGTGCGGCGGCAACGGCAAGGCTGCCGTTGCCTGCTCCACCATCGCCGGTACGGCCATGACCACCCCGGTCGCTCTCGCCGAGGTCGCTCCGCGCTATGCCGAGCTTGCGCCCACTGCGTACGCCCAGATCGCCACTGCCGTTATCATCACGGCGATCATGGCCCCGATCCTGACCGGCTGGGTCGACAAGAAGTTCTGCCAGGGCAAGGAGGACCTGTCGGTTGCCGGCGTCGAGGCTATCGAGGAGGCCGTCGCGACCGATATCGACGGCGAGTAATCGTCTCTTCGAGTCAATGAAACGGCGCGTGCAATTCACGCCATCTGAGCGTCCGAACGGCATCTGTTATTCAGTGTCATTCGGACGCTCTGCTATTATTCCCTTTACCCCTGGGAGTAAGGGGTGTTTGCTGTCCGAGTGTGTCTCGGGCGATTTTGGCCACTTGGATATAGAGGGGATGGAGCCTGGTGGTTAAGGCACTCAAGATCGAGATATTTATGCTGTGCATGATTATTCTTATCGGGCTTGCCGCTCGAAGTCGCCGCTCCTTGTTCTCGAGCACCCAGCAGCTTTTGTTCAGCATACTGGGCTACACGTCTGCCGCCTACATTTTCTTCGATATGATTTGGACGCTCTCGGACGGCGTGAGCACTCCTGTGGGCATTACAGCCAACTGGATTTCCAATGCGGTCTCGTTTTCGCTGTTCGCCATCGCGTGCCTCATTTGGTTCTTCTATTCCGAGACGATGCAGGGCTCGCGATTCCTGGCCACGCGCTACAGGATGGCACTCGTGGCATTGCCTACGGCGGTAGTGGTCGCTCTGGCATTTACCAGCTACTGGACACACACTCTTTTCTATATCGATGCGCAAGGCGTATATCGTCGCGGTGCAGCTAATATGATTCAGCCTATCGTTAGCTACTGCTACGTCATATATACGTCCTTGCATGCCTTTGTTCAGGCTCGAAAAGTCGAAAGCCTGCAAAAGAAGGCCATTTATCGCACCCTCGCCTTTTTCGCGGTCCCCGCTCTGGTGGGCGGTACCTTTCAGGTCGTATTTTCGGTGCCCGGCCTTTGCGTCGGCATAATGATCAGTATTTTGCTGCTCTATATCGTCTACCAGGAGCAGCTGATCTCGACTGACCCGTTGACTGGACTCAACAACCGTAACCGTTTTGAGACCTATATGCTGTCGCTGTTCTCGGGTGCTGACCAGGCCGATGATGTGTATCTGCTGATGATGGATGCTGACGGCTTTAAGCAGATTAACGACCACTATGGACATGTCGAGGGCGACCATGCCCTTCAGGTTGTTTCGAAGGCGCTCAAGGACGTCTGTTCGATGTCCGGCGGCTTTATCGCGCGCTATGGCGGCGATGAGTTCGTGGTGCTCCAAAAGGCAGCGACGGAGCAGGATATCATCGGCCTGTGTACGGCAATCAACGATGAGTTGGCGCGTGCCGAGGTGCCGTATTCGTTGCGGATGTCCATCGGCTATGCCCGGGTCGGCGATGGTGTCGATACCTGGCAAGACCTGCTTCGCGCCGCCGATGCGGAGCTCTATCGCGTCAAGGGCGAGAAGAAGAAGGCCGGCGTCCAGATACGCTAGAAAAGGGGGCGCACGACCGTTGTGCTGGTCGTGCGCCCCCTTTGTGTTGGCGGGATTAGTAGCGACTGTCGAAGATGCGCCTCGTCTTTTTCTCGGAACGGGGCAGCTCGCTAGGCCTTTTTAGGTTTGTTGACAATGATGATGCCGCCGCAGACCAAGAGCAGGGCAACGATGACGGTAACGGGGCTCGTGCCAGCACCCTCGCCGAGCAGCAACGTGCTCAGAGCTACGCCAAAGACCGGGTTCATAAAGCCAAAGACCGAAACGCGGCTGACGGGGTTGACGGCGAGCAGACGGGACCACAGCGAGTACGCGACGGCAGAAATAAGCGCCATATAAATGATGAGTGCGATAGCGGGGGCGATTGCGGTGGGGGATAACGTGCCGCCCATTAAAAACCCGATGGCGGTAAGGACCAGACCACCGACTAAAAACTGCCAGCCGGCGAGCAGGACGCCGTCATGCTCGCGCGAGAAGATACCGATGAGGCAGGTCGACAGGGCGCCCGCAACCGTGGAAGCCAAGATAAAGCCCTCGCCGTCGAGCGTAAAGCCAAAGGTGCCATCCGCGCCCGAAAGGTTGACGAGCGCGACACCGGCAAAGCCCAGCACGCAGCCGAGCACCTTGGTCACATCGAGCTTTTCGGTGCGAAACGCCAGGGCGGCAAAGAGGATGGCTAGGAAGTTGGCGCTGGCCTCGATGATGGAGCTCGACATGGCGCTGGCGCGCGAGAGGCCCAGGTAGAAAAAGAAGTACTGCCCGATAGTCTGGAAGAGCGACAAGACAAAGATGGGCTTGATGTCGCGCGCTTGCGGAATGAGGGGGCGGCGTTGGGCCGCACTCATCCCAACGATAACCAGGGCGCCGGCAAGCGTAAAGCGTAAACCCGCAAAGAGCAGCTGCGAGGCGCTATCGTGCGCCGGGATACCAAAGAGTGCGTAGCCGATCTTGATGCAGGGAAAGGCCGATCCCCAGAGTGCACAGCAAACAAGACAGCCCAGGATGAGTCCGGGCAGGGTGGCGAGATACGGCTTGCGGCTTTCCATGATGTCCTTCCTGCATGCGCGAAGCAAAAAAGAACCCGCCACCGGATGTGTCGGTGGCGGGTGTTGTTACCCGAGGGGATTGTACCCGATGGGGCGCATTAAGCGAAGTAGGCCACGCCGCTCTCAAAGATCGGCATGAACTTATCGCCGGGGACATGCTCGGGCACGTTGCGGTACAGGTTGTCGCCACGACGCTCGGCATGGCCCATCTTGCCCAGGACGCGGCCGTCGGGGCTCGTGATGCCCTCGATGGCGAGTGCGGAGCCGTTGGGGTTGACGGAGAGATCCATGCTGGGCTTGCCGTCCTCGCCCACGTACTGCGTGGCGACCTGGCCGTTGGCGATCAGCTGGGCGAGCACTTCGTCATTGGCGACAAAGCGGCCCTCGCCGTGGCTGATGGCGACGGTGTAGGGGTCGTCCAGGCTGCACTGCGACAGCCACGGGGACAAGTTGGACGAGATGCGGGTGCGCACCAGACGGCTCTGGTGGCGACCGATGGTGTTGAACGTCAACGTGGGCGCATCGGGCGTGGCGTCGACGATGTCGCCGTAGGGCACCAGGCCGAGCTTGATCAGGGCCTGGAAGCCGTTGCAGATGCCCAGCATCAGGCCATCGCGGGCCTTGAGCAGGTCGCGGACTGCCTCGGTGACCTCGGGAGCGCGGAAGAACGCCGTGATGAACTTGGCGGAGCCGTCGGGCTCGTCGCCGCCCGAGAAGCCGCCGGGGATCATGACGATCTGGCTTGCGCGGATGCGGCGGGCAAGCTCGTGGGTGCTCTCGGCGACGGCCTCGGGCGTGAGGTTGTTGATCACGAAGGTGTCGGCTTCGGCGCCGGCGGCGCGGAAGGCACGGGCGCTATCGTACTCGCAGTTGTTGCCGGGGAACACGGGGATAACCACGCGCGGGCGGGCGATCTTGGCGCCGGCGTACACGTGGATGTCCTTGGCGCGGAAGTCGATGGTCTCGACCTCGGGGGTCTCGTCGGCGCTGCGGTAGGCAAAGACGCCCTCGATGCCGCTCTCCCAGGCCTCCTGGAGCTCGGCGAGCTCGATGACTTCGGAGCCGGTGTCGATGACATAGCCCTCGACGGTGGTGCCCAGGGGCTCGACGACAACGCCGTCGGCGACCTCGGGCAGCTCGGCATCCTCGGCGAGCTCGACGATAAAGCTGCCGTAGAGCGGGGTGAAGAGGCTCTCCACGTCTACATCCTCGGCAAGCTCGATACCGATCTGGTTACCGACGCACATCTTAAAGAGGCTCTCGGCGCCGCAGCCGTAGCCGGGCGTGGAGACGGCCAAGGCGTTGCCGTTGGCGGTGAGCGCCTCGACGGCGTCAAACGCGGCGAGCAGCTGCTGAGCGTCGGGACGGTAGTCCTCGCCATAGGTGGCGGGGGCGATGCGGACGACTCGGTGCGTGAGGCCCTTGAACTCGGGCGAGACGGCGCGGGCGGCCTTGCCCACGGCGACGGCGAAGCTGATCAGGGTCGGCGGAACGTTGAGCTCGCCGGCCTCGTCCTCAAACGAACCGCTCATGGAGTCCTTGCCGCCGATGGCGCCGGCGCCCAGGTCGACCTGGGCCATAAGGGCACCCAGGACGGCAGCCATGGGCTTGCCCCAGCGCTCGGCCTCGGTGCGCAGACGCTCGAAGTACTCCTGGAAGGAGAGGTAGGCGCGCTTGTGCTCAAAGCCGGCGGCAACGAGCTTGGCGATGGACTCGACCACGGACAGGTAGGCGCCCGCAAACTGGTCGGCCTCCATCAGATAGGGGTTGAAGCCCCATGCCATGGCGCTCGCCGTGGTGGTCTCGCCGTCCACGGGGAACTTGGCGACCATGGCCGAGCTTGGGGTGAGCTGCGTCTTGCCGCCAAAGGGCATGAGCACGGTCGCGGCGCCGATGGTGGAGTCGAAGCGCTCGGACAGGCCCTTGTTGGAGGCGACGTTGAGGTCGGTGACAAGCGAGGTCATGCGCTCGGCGAGCGTGGTACCGGCCCAGCTGGGCTGCCACACACTGCGGGCGCAGACGTGGGCGACCTGGTGCTTGGGTGCGCCGTTGGAGTTGAGGAACTCGCGGGACAGATCGACGATGGCGACGCCGTTCCAGGCCATGCGCATGCGCGGCTCGGCGGTAACCTCGGCGATAACGGTCGCCTCGAGGTTCTCCTCGGCGGCGTAGCCCATGAACTCCTCGACGTCACCGTCGGCGACGGCGCAAGCCATGCGCTCCTGGGACTCGGAGATAGCGAGCTCGGTGCCGTCCAGGCCGTCGTACTTCTTGGTCACGGTATCAAGGTCGACATACAGGCCGTCGGCAAGCTCGCCCACGGCGACCGAGACACCGCCGGCGCCAAAGTCGTTGCAGCGCTTGATCAGGCGGCAGGCGTCGCCGCGGCGGAACAGGCGCTGCAGCTTGCGCTCGACCGGGGCGTTGCCCTTCTGGACCTCGGCGCCCGAGGTCTCGATGGACTCGGTGTTCTGGGTCTTGGAGGAGCCGGTGGCACCGCCGATGCCGTCACGGCCGGTACGGCCGCCCAGCAGGATGATCTTGTCGGTGGGGGCGGGGCACTCGCGGCGCACGTGGTTGGCCGGGGTGGCGCCCACGACGGCGCCGACTTCCATGCGCTTGGCCACGTAGCCGGGGTGATAGAGCTCGTTGACCTGACCGGTGGCAAGGCCGATCTGGTTGCCGTAGCTGGAGTAGCCGGCGGCAGCGGTGGTCACGAGCTTGCGCTGTGGCAGCTTGCCCTCGAGCGTCTCGGAAACGGGGACGGTGGGGTCGCCGGCGCCGGTGACGCGCATGGCCTGGTACACGTAGCTACGGCCCGAGAGCGGGTCGCGGATGGCGCCGCCCACGCAGGTGGCGGCACCGCCGAAGGGCTCGATCTCGGTCGGGTGGTTGTGGGTCTCGTTCTTAAACAGGAACAGCCAGTCCTGCTCCTCGCCGTCGACATCGACCTTCACCTTGACGGTGCAGGCGTTGATCTCTTCGGACTCGTCGACATCGGTCATGACGCCGGTCTTCTTAAGGTACTTGGCGCCGATGGTGCCCATGTCCATGAGGCAGACGGGCTTGGCGTCGCGACCGAGCTCGTGGCGCATTTCCATGTAGCGGTCGAAGGCCTGCTGCACCACGGCGTCGTCGATCGTCACGTCGTCCAGGACGGTGCCGAAGGTGGTGTGGCGGCAGTGATCGGACCAGTAGGTGTCGATCACGCGGATCTCGGTGATGGTGGGGTCGCGATCCTCATCGCGGAAGTACTGCTGGCAGAAGGCGATGTCCGCCTCGTCCATGGCAAGGCCGCGCTCGGAAATAAAGGCGGCAAGACCGGCTTCGTCGAGCTCGCGGAAACCGTCGAGCACCTCGACGGGCTGGGGCTCGGGGGTCTCCATGTACAGCGTCTCGGGCAGGTCGAGCGAGGCGATGCGCGCCTCGACGGGGTTCACCACGTAGTGCTTGATGGCATCAATGGCGGCCTCGTCCAGAGCGCCCGAGATCATATAGACCTTGGCGGAGCGCACGGCGGGGCGCTCGCCCTGGCTGATGAGCTGCACGCACTCGCTGGCGGAGTCGGCGCGCTGGTCAAACTGGCCAGGCAGGAATTCGACGGCAAAGACGGCGCCATCGCTTGCGGGGAGCTCGTCGTAGGTCACATCGACCTGGGGCTCGCTAAAGACGGTCGGCACGCAGGACCGGAAAAGCTCCTTGTCGATGCCCTCGACGTCGTAGCGGTTGATAATCCTCAGGGCCTCGATGCCCTTGATGCCGAGAATTTCGGTCAGCTCGCCCTTGAGCTGCTGAGCCTCGACGTCGAACCCGGGTTTCTTCTCCACGTAGATACGAGAGACCATTGGTTCCTGCCTTCCTGATCGGTTGGGCGTACGGTACGGTATGCGGCAGCGGTCGGTTTGCGGGGCGGGCCTCGCAGTCGCCTTGAGCCACATGTTTGTAAACCTCACTATGATACGACAGCTCGCGGCGCGTTGAGGACGGCGAGGGTGCTACAGTGAAGCGCAAACAAGAGAAAGGCATCACATGGCATTCGTTTCGCTCGCCATCATCGCGCTCGTGGCCTTTGCAAGCCCCTTCATCGCCTCGGCGATTCCTGGAAAACCCGTTCCCGAGACGGTCTTTTTGCTCGTGCTCGGCGCAGTGCTGGGACCTCATATGCTCGGCGTCATCCATGTAGATACCGAGGTCTCGCTTGTGTCCGAGCTCGGTCTGGCCTTTTTGTTCTTGCTTGCCGGCTTTGAGATCGATCCCAAGAGCATCACGGGCGTCGAGGGGCGCTACGGCTTGGCGACGTGGGTCGTCACGTTTGGTATCGCCTGGCTTGCCGTGCGCTTTACCCCGTGGTTCTCGGTCAGTCATTTCGACGGTATCGCCGTGACGCTTGCCCTTACTTCGACGGCGCTCGGCACACTCGTGCCCATCATGCGTGAGCGCTCGCTCACTGGCACGCGTGTGGGCGACTCGATTCTCGCGTATGGCACCTGGGGCGAACTTGGACCCGTGCTTGCTATGTCGGTGTTGCTGTCTGCCCGCACTGGCATCCAAACGCTCGTAATCCTTGGCTTGTTTGCGGTGGTTTGCGTGTTGCTGGCCGTGGTTCCAAGCCGCTCCAAGCGCGTCGGCAGCCGCTTCTTTGCGTTTGTCGAGGAACGTGCCGATACCACGTCGCAGACCTTCGTGCGCCTGACGGTGCTCATCCTGGTCACGCTCGTGGCGTTCTCGGCCGTCTTTGATCTCGACATCGTGTTGGGTTCTTTTGCCGCCGGCTTTGTCCTGCGCTATATCATCCCCGAGGGCAACCATACGCTCGAGACCAAGCTCGACGGCCTGGCCTACGGCTTTTTGATTCCGGTGTTCTTTACCGTATCGGGCGCAAAGATCGACCTGACGGCCGTGGCGTCGCGCCCGGGCTTGCTCGCGGGCTTTATCGTGGCGTTGTTGATTATTCGTGCCGTGCCCATTCTTATCTCTATGAGCATTTGTCCCGCGACGCGCGATGTCTCGGCGTATGGCCGCATCACCGTGGCGCTCTACTGCACCACGGCGCTGCCGATCATCGTTGCCGTAACGAGTGTTGCCGTCAACGCGGGTGCGCTGTCGCAAGACATCGCGTCGGTTATGGTTGCCGCCGGCGCCATCACGGTGTTCTTGATGCCATTGCTCGCGCAGCTCTTCTACCGCGTGGTCGACGCCGCACCGGTCGCCGCCGTGGCAGAGGTTGCCGAGCATCCATCCGATGCGCTCGACATCCTGCGCGCTCACCACGACCTAGCGAGCTTGCTCGCGCGCGAGCATGAGCTGCTGACTTCGCATGGCCATGGTCGCGTATTCGAGGGCCTGCCTACGCTCGATACGATTGCCGAGCGTCTTTCTGCCGAGGCGGCGAGCGGCCACATCGATGCCCGCATCGTGGACGCGGCGCACCTGCTTGCCGATAAGACCTATGGAGACGAGGTCGACCCGTCCGAGCTGACCCAGCGCGAGCGTCGCCGCCTGGAGCGCGCCAAGCTCGCCGTACGCGAATACCGCCGCCGCATGCTGGAGCTCTATGCAAGAGAAGAAGCCGAGGACGACGACGGTAAGTAGCAAGGAATACCTGGATACGGGTTCCGCCCAAATAAAAGAAGGCGCGCTGCCTGCACCTATCGCAGGTAGCGCGCCTTTTGCGCAAGACTCTGTTGAAGGTTGAAGCCGAAGCCCGCTGCCCTTTAGGAGCGGGCGGCTCCGTCGACGGGGAGTACGGCGCCGGTAACGTAGGAGGACATGTCGCTCGCCAGGTAGACGAAGGCGTTGGCGACGTCCTCGGGCTCGCCCATGCGGCCGAGCGGGATGGTGGCGACGAGCGGCTTGATGACCTCGTCGGGCAGGGCGGCAACCATGTCGGTCCTGGTCACGCCGGGGGCGACGGCGTTGACGCGAATGCCCTTGGGGGCGAGCTCGCGCGAGAGCGACTGGACCATGCCGTTGACAGCGAACTTAGACGTGGGATAGCCGACGCCGGAGGGCTGACCGTACTTGGCGACCATTGAGCTCGTGGTGGTGATGGTGCCGCCATGACCGGCCTCGGTCATGATCTTGGCAGCGGCGTGGTGGCCGTTAAAGACAGCGGTCACGTTGAGGTTCATGACCTTGGCGAACTCCTCGGCGGTGTAGTTGAGCAGCGGGGTGCTCTGGGAGATGCCGGCGTTGTTGACGACCGTGTCTAGGCCGCCCATGTCGGTGGCTGCCTGGGCAAAGGCCTCGGTTACGGCCTCGAGCGAGGTGAGGTCGCAGGAGCGGCCCCAGACCTTGGCCTCGGGATAGGCTGCAGTCAGCTTCTCGACGGCGGCGTCGGCGGTCTCCTGGCGAGAGCCAAAGACGGTGACGGCTGCGCCTTCCTCGATAAAACGGCAGGCGATGGCATAGCCGATACCGCGCGTGCCTCCGGTGATGATTGCTTTCTTACCCTCGAGCAACATGGTGCCTCCATTCTTCGGGGGTGTGGACATACGCAGCACAGCATAGCGGCGGCCCAAAACGAGCACGTTCGCTTATCGGTGAACGGTGCCCCCGGTTGTCAATGAACGGTCAAGTTGTTCAAATGCAAGCCACGTCAATTGCGCCCGAGCGCACAAGCAAAAGGGCTCCCGTCCAAGATCGGACGGGAGCCCCTCAAACATATATGTCGTATGGCAAGAACCGGACTAGTTGGCCATGACGCCTTCGGTCCAGGCCTCGACGTCCTCGATGCGCAGGACGTTGGCAACCTCGGCCACGCAGTCGGCGCTGGCAAGCTCGGCGGCGGCAGCCTGGACGTCCTTCTCGAGCGCGCGGTGCGTCAGGAAGATGACCGAGCAGGTGTCGGTGACGCCCGACTTGCCATCCTCGACCTGGTTGATGAGCGAGATCGAGATGTTGTGCTTGGCGAAGATATCGACCGTCTCGGACAGGGCGCCCACGCGGTCGGCAACCTTCAGGCGCACATAGTACTTGGTCTGGAGCTCGTCCATGGGCTTAAAGGCGAGGTTGTGACCGTAGGGCTCGATCTCGGGCAGCGGAGCCACGCCGCGGCTGATCTGCTCGGAGAGCGACAGGATATCGCCCACGACGGCGCTCGCGGTGGGGAAGGAGCCTGCGCCGGCACCGTAGAACATGGTCTCGCCCACAGCGTCGCCCACCACGTAGACGGCGTTCATGGCGCCGTTGACCTTGGCGAGCATGTGGTCGGCGGGGATCAGCGTGGGGTGCACGCGGACGTCGACGCCGGCATCGGTGTTGCGGGCGATGCCCAGCAGCTTAATGGTGTAGCCGAGCTCGCGGGCCTGGGCGATGTCCTTGGCGCCGATGGTACGGATACCCTGCTGGTACACATCGTCGGTGGTAACGCGGGTGCCAAAGCCGATGGAGGCGAGGATGGCCGTCTTGCTGGCGGCGTCGAAGCCGTCGACGTCGGCGGACGGGTCGGCCTCGGCATAGCCCTTGGCCTGCGCGTCGGCGAGCACGTCGGCGTAATCGGCGCCCTCGGCGTCCATGCGCGACAGGATATAGTTGGTGGTACCGTTGAGAATGCCGGCGATGGTCAGGATCTTGTTGCCCACCAGGTCGTGCTCGAGCGTGCTGACGATGGGGATGCCGCCGCCGCAGCTGGCCTCGCACTTAATCTGCACGCCGCACGCGCGCGCCTTCTCGGCGAGCGTCTCGACATGACGGCCCAGCAGGGCCTTGTTGGCAGAGACGACGTGCTTGCCGTGCTCAAAGGCGGTGGTGAAGATCTCGGTCGCGGGGTGCTCGCCGCCGATGAGTTCGACGACGATGTCGACGGCGGGGTCGGTGACGACATCATGCCAGTCACTCGTAAAGGCCTCGCGCTCAATACCGGCTGCCTCGGCCTGCTCCCAGGCAAGCGCACAGGCGCGGGTCAGCTTAAGGTCGATGCCGTAGGCGGCCAGGTACTCATCGTGGTGGTTCTTGATCAGACGGGCCACGCCGCCGCCGACGGTTCCCAGACCGATCAGACCGACGTTCACGGTGCGCAGGGATTCGCTCATAGATAGCTCCTTCGTGCATCTTATGGATGGATTAACCGCTTAAAGGTTGAGTGCATTCTAGCGTGAACCGAGGGCGCGTGCTCGCCAGGCAACAGGAGTCGCACAAAACGGCACCCCCGAAACGCTGCGGAAACATTGGAAACATGCTCGCTACAAACGGAACTCCGTAACAAACTGTCAACGTTTGCGCCATAAGGTTTGCCCCGTACCGCAAGACGGCCGCACTGCGGCCAGCGAAAAAAAGGGGGACACCATGTTTAACATCAACAGCACGCTCAGCCGTAGGAACTTTCTCGCCGGCGCCGCGGCGCTCGGCAGCACCGCGGCACTCGCTGGTTGTTCGTCGAGTGGCTCGGACGGCGGCTCCGCCGATGACGGCAAGGCCTTCAAGATCGGCGTTATCGGCCCTCTGACCGGCGCCGCGGCAACCTATGGCGTTTCGGCCGAGAAGGGTGCCAAGCTTGCCGCCAAGGATTTCTCGACCAAGGACCTCAAACTCTCGCTTAAGTCCGAGGATGACGTCGCCGACGGCGAGAAGGCTATCAACGCCTTCAATACCCTGTGCGACTGGGGCATGCAGGCGCTCGTCGGCCCCGTCACGACTGGTGCCGCCGTCGCCGTCTCGGGCGAGATTGCCGACGATATGCTCATGGTCACGCCTTCGGCCTCGTCGCTCGACGTGACCAAGGATAAGACCACGGTCTTTCAGGTTTGCTTCACCGATCCCACCATGGGCGCCAGCGCCGCGAAGTTCTTGGCCGAGAAGTATGCGGACGCCAAGATTGCCCTGTTCTATAACTCCGGCGATACGTACAGCTCGGGCGTTGCCGACGCTTTTGCCGAGCAGGCCAAGGCATCCAAGCTCGACATCGTCGATACCGAGACCTTTAAGGACGACTCTTCCACGAGCTTTACCAACCAGCTCACCAAGGCCAAGGAGGCCGGCGCCACGCTCATCTTTGCGCCGATCTACTACACGCCGGCGTCCGTTTTGCTCAAGAACGCCAAGGACATGGGATACGACATGACCCTCATGGGTACCGACGGCATGGACGGCCTGCTCTCCGTTGAGGGCTTCGACACCTCTCTTGCCGAGGGCGTGCTGCTCATGACCCCGTTCTCTGCCGACGATGAGAAGAACGCCGACTTCGTCAAGGCCTATAAGGACGCCTACGACGAGACGCCCAACCAGTTTGCCGCCGACGCCTACGATTGCGTCCACGCCATCGTCGAGGCCATCGACAAGGCGGGCATCGATATTACGGCCGACAGCGCCGACATTGCCGGCGACCTTGCCAAGGCCATGCGCAAGATCAAGATCGAGGGCCTGACGGGCGAGCTCACGTGGAACGACGAGGGCCAAGTCGAAAAGCCTGCTACGGCCTATGTGATTCAGGACGGCAAGTACATCGCCGCCTAAGTGCATATACAACGAGACCGGTGGGGTCGTTTTATTCAGGGCAAGGACGCTTGTAACGGAATGGAAACATTACTTTCACACAATAAAGTGGCTAAACTGCATAAACAGACAGGGATACGCATATTTATGGATAAATGGACAAAGTAAAAGAAAAGTTGAAATAATCGCCACTTTTCCCAACTAAAGCGTCTACTATTTTGCGAACGCCGAACACGGCGAAGGATGGCCTGTCGGGTAATCGAAACCCGACGAGAAATGAGAGGAGAGCCGCATGTCGAGCCTCACCGGTAAGTCATTGAACCCTGTTATGAATCGCAGGAGCGTTATCGCGAGCGCAGCAGGTCTGGGGGCGATGTCCATTCTAGCCGGCTGCTCCTCCAACGGCGGCGACAGCGGTTCCGCTTCGAGCGACGCTTCGTTTAAGATCGGTACCATCGGCCCGCTGACCGGTGCAAATGCCTCCTATGGCAAGTCCGTTACTCAGGCCGTCGAGCTTGGCTGCAAGGATTTCTCCACCAAGGAGCTTCCGCTTGCCAGCAAGGCCGAGGACGATCAGGCCGACGGCGAGAAGGCCGTCAACGCCTTTAATACTCTGCTGGACTGGGGTATGCAGGCTCTCGTCGGCCCGACCACCACGGGCGCATCGGTTGCCGTTGCCGCCGAGTGCGGCAAGGACCCCGAGACGTTCATGATCACCCCGTCCGCGTCTTCCGAGGACGTCACCAAGGGCAAGGATTGCGTCTTCCAGGTTTGCTTTACCGACCCCAACCAGGGCGTCAACGCTGCCAAGTTCCTGGCAGAGAAGTATGCGGACGAGAAGTTCGTGCTGTTCTATAACTCCGGCGACGCCTATTCTTCGGGCATTGCCGATGCCTTTAAGGCCCAGGCCGCTGAGTCCAAGCTCGAGATCGTTGACGAGGAAACCTTTAAGGACGACTCTTCCACGAGCTTTACCAACCAGCTGACCAAGGCCAAGCAGGCCGGCGCCACCATGATCTTCGCGCCGATCTACTACACGCCGGCGTCTGTCCTGCTCAAGAATGCTAAGGACATGGGCTACGACGTCAAGATGATGGGCTGCGACGGCATGGACGGCATCCTGGGTGTGGAGGGCTTCGACACCTCCCTTGCCGAGGGCCTGCTGCTCATGACCCCGTTCTCCGCCGACGACGAGAAGAACGCCGACTTCGTCAACGCCTATAAGGACGCTTATGGCGATACCCCCGACCAGTTTGCCGCCGACGCCTACGACGGCGTGCACGCTGTGGTCGAGGCTCTCAAGGAGGCCGGTCTGGGCGTCGACGCCGACCCCACCGAGGTCGCCGAGAAGCTGCCCGAGGCTATGCTCAAGATCACCGTTGACGGCCTGACCGGCAAGCTTTCCTGGAACGACAAGGGCCAGGTCCAGAAGGACCCGACGGCGTACGTCATCACCGACGGCAAGTACGTACAGGCCTAATAGGCCGCCTTACATAGAGCGGTTTTGATCCCAAGCAGGGGAGGTTTTGGCCTTCCCTGCTTGCTTGGTATCTAGGGACGATGTAACGTCCCTGTTTCATACATCAATTGGAAACCTATTCGAAAGGGGGATGTGGAACATGACGGTCTTTATCCAATACCTGGTCAACGGCCTGTCCATGGGCAGCGTCTACGCCATCATCGCGTTGGGCTACACCATGGTCTACGGTATCGCCAAGATGCTGAACTTCGCTCACGGCGACGTCATCATGGTCGGTGCCTATGTCTCGTTCTGCGCCACGTCGTATCTCGGCCTCCCGGGCTGGGCTTCTGTAATTCTCTCTTGTGCGGTCTGCACGGTTCTCGGTGTTCTCATCGAGGGCCTGGCCTATAAGCCGCTGCGTCAGGCGGGTCCGCTGGCCGTTCTAATCACGGCTATCGGCGTGTCCTACTTCCTGCAGAATGCCGCACAGCTTCTGTGGGGCGCCACGCCCAAGAACTTTACTTCGCTCGTCACCTTCCCGGTGCCGGAGTTCTTGGCCAAGTACAACGTGAGCGCTGTCTCGCTCGTCACCATCGTCGCCTGCCTGGTTATCATGGCCGGCTTGGTGTTCTTTACGGGTAAGACCAAGATGGGCAAGGCCATGCGCGCCGTTTCCGAGGACAAGGCCGCCGCTCAGCTCATGGGCATCAACGTCAACCGCACCATCTCGATGACGTTCGCCATCGGCTCTGCCCTTGCCGCCATCGCCGGCGTGCTGCTGTGCTCCTACTCGCCGGTCCTGCAGCCCACGACGGGCGCCATGCCCGGCATCAAAGCCTTCGACGCCGCCGTCTTCGGTGGTATCGGCTCCATTCCCGGCGCCTTTGTCGGTGGCATTCTCATCGGCATCATCGAGGCTATGGCACAGGCCTACATTTCCACGAGCCTTGCCAACTCCATTGTCTTTGGTGTTCTGATCATCGTCCTGCTCGTCAAGCCTGCTGGCCTCTTGGGCAAGTACGTCCCCGAGAAGGTGTAGGTGAGCGTTATGAAGTTTCTTAAAGACAAGCAGACGCGTCACGACTTTGTCACGTACGCCATGTGCATCGTGGCCTTCGCCATCGTGTTCTTTATGCAATCGAACCACATGATCCCGCGCATGATCGCCGGTCAGCTGGTCCCCATCACGGCCTACATCGTCATGGCCATCTCGCTTAATCTCGTCGTCGGCATCGCGGGTGACCTGTCGCTGGGCCACGCGGGCTTTATGAGTGTCGGTGCCTACACGGGTATCGTCACCGCGGTCGCCCTCGAGAGCGCCGTTCCCTCCGATCCGGTGCGTCTTATCATCAGCATCGTGGTCGGCGCTATCGCCGCAGCCATCCTGGGCTTCTTGATTGGTATCCCGGTCCTTCGCCTGAGCGGCGACTACCTGGCCATCGTTACGCTGGCCTTTGGCGAGATCATCAAAGAGATCGTCACCTGCCTTATCGTGGGCGTCGACTCGCGCGGTCTGCACGTGATCTTTAACATCACGGGCAACTCCACGATCGACGATCTGCACTTGCTCGAGGACGGCACCGCCATCATCAAGGGCGCCCAAGGCGCTTCGGGCGTGTCGACCTATTCGACCTTCCTCGCCGGTGCCATCCTGGTCATGGTCGCGCTCGTGATCGTGCTCAACTTGGTCCGCAGCCGTACCGGTCGTGCCATCATGGCCGTGCGCGATAACAAGATCGCTGCCGAGTCCGTGGGCATCTCCGTCACCCAGTACCGTATGATCGCCTTCGTGGTTTCCGCTGCCCTCGCCGGTGCCGCCGGAGCTCTCTTTGGCGGTAACTTCTCGCAGCTCTCCGCCACCAAGTTCGACTTCAACACCTCGATTCTCATCCTGGTGTTCGTGGTTTTGGGCGGCCTGGGCAACATGCGCGGCTCCGTTATCGCCGCGGCGCTGCTCACGGTGCTCCCCGAGCTGCTCCGTCAGTTCTCGGACTACCGCATGCTCATCTACGCCATCGTGCTGATCCTGGTCATGATCTTTACCAACAACCCGCAGCTCAAGGCGTTCTTCGGTCGCGTTAAGGACCGCTTTGCTCCCAAGAAGGAGGTGGCAGCCGATGCCCAGTAAGTTTGAGTTCAACAAGGGCAAGATGGTCCCGTATCCTTCTGGCGCCATCGTTCCCGACCGCGACCTGGGCGAGCGCCCGGCTCTCGAGTGCATCCACCTGGGCATTGAGTTCGGCGGCCTTAAGGCAGTCGACGACTTTAGCCTGACCATCGGCAAGACCGAGATCGCCGGCCTCATTGGCCCCAACGGCGCCGGTAAGACCACGGTCTTCAACCTGCTCACCAAGGTGTATCAGCCCACGCACGGCACCATCCTGCTCGACGGCGAGGACACCTCGGGCAAGTCGGTCTATCAGGTCAACCGCATGGGCATCGCCCGTACCTTCCAAAACATTCGTCTGTTCAACACCATGACGGTGGAGGACAACGTAAAGGTCGGCCTGCACAACCAGGAACGCTACTCCGGTTTTGAGGGCGTGCTGCGCCTGCCGACGTATTGGAAGCACGAGAAAGCCGCCCACGAGCGCGCCATGGAGCTGCTGTCCATCTTTGATATGGAGCACCTGGCAAACGAGCAGGCCGGCTCGCTGCCTTACGGCGCCCAGCGTCGTCTGGAGATCGTCCGTGCGCTTGCCACGAACCCCAAGCTGCTGCTGCTCGACGAGCCTGCCGCCGGCATGAACCCGTCCGAGACCGCCGAGCTCATGGCGAACATCGTCAAGATTCGCGACACCTTCGGCATCGCCATCATGCTCATCGAGCACGACATGTCACTCGTCATGAACATCTGCGAGGGCATCTGCGTGCTTAACTTTGGTAGGGTCATCGCCAAGGGCACGGCCGAGGAAATCCAGAATAACGACGCCGTTATCGAGGCGTATCTGGGCAAGCAGGATAAGGGGGAGAACTAAATGGCAGAGCCGATGCTTTCCGTCTACAACATCAACGTCTGGTACGGCGCCATCCACGCCATCAAGGACATCTCCTTTAACGTCAACGAGGGTGAGATCGTGGCCCTGATCGGTGCCAACGGTGCCGGCAAGTCCACGACGCTTAAGACCGTCTCAGGCCTGCTGCGCTCCAAGACCGGCTCCATCAAGTTTATGGGTGAGGACATTACCCATACGCCCGCCGACAAGCTGGTTGGTAAGGGCCTGGCCCAGGTTCCCGAAGGTCGTCGCGCCTTTTTGCAGATGACGGTTGAGGAGAACCTGGAGATGGGCGCCTATACGCAGCCCAAGTCCACGGTGGTCCCGGGCCTCGAGCGCGTCTACGAGCAGTTTCCGCGCCTGAAGGAGCGCCGTCGCCAGGTCGCCGGCACCCTTTCGGGCGGCGAGCAGCAGATGCTCGTTATGGGGCGCGCCCTTATGAGTAACCCCAAGCTGCTCATGCTCGACGAGCCTTCCATGGGCCTGGCGCCGATTCTGATTGAGCAGATCTTCCAGATTGTCGAGGACCTGCACAAGGCCGGCACCACGGTGCTTCTGGTCGAGCAAAACGCACAGATGGCGCTTTCGATTGCTACGCGCGGCTACGTGCTCGAGACCGGCAAGATCACCATGACCGGCACGGGCCAAGAACTCCTGCACGACGATAACGTGCGCAAAGCATATCTTGGTGGCTAACTAGTTACGCGGTTTTACCAAACCGCGTAACGGCTCGACGCTGCAAGCCCGCCAGGGCGGCAATCTGCCTTTCAACTTCGGCGGCATGACCAGAAGGTCAATGCCGCCTTGTTTCAAGGCACCTTGCTCGCTCTGGCGGGCTTTCGCTGACTTCGCCAAAACATCGACGTTGTGGCAGATGCCAACGACTACCCCTTTAAGTTGCGGTGAAATAGGGACTGAATAGGGGCTCCAGAGGCCAAAACAGTCCCTATTCCACCGCAACTTCATGGGGATGTGTGACAATGCCCGTCGGAAAACATCTGCTGTCTTTGGGGGTCTATCTATGCTGTACGAGTTTTGTGCCGAGAACTTTGAGCGAGTGCCGGCGGCTATCGATGCCGGTGCAAAGCGCATCGAGCTGTGCGATAACCTTGCCGTCGGTGGTACCACGCCCTCGGCCGGCGTTATCAGCGCTACGACCAACTATGCCCACGAGCACGATGCACGGGTGATGTGCATGATCCGTCCGCGTGGCGGCGACTTTCACTACAACCAGGACGAGCTGCGCATGATGGAGATGGACTTGGGCCTTGCCGTGAGTGCGGGCGTTGACGGCTTGGTCTTTGGCTGCTGCAAACCCTGCGCTGGCGGATGGGCGCTCGACGAACTTACGCTTGGCGCCCTCGTGATGGCTGCGGGCTGCGCGACCGAGGAATGTAAGCGTGAGCCCATCGACATCACCTTTCACATGGCATTTGACCAGCTCTCGCCCGAGGCTCAGCTCGATGCGATTGATACACTTGCCGACTGCGGCGTTACGCGCATCCTCACGCATGGCGGCGCTGCCGGTACGTCGATCGAGGATAATTTCGATCACCTGGCTCGTTTAATCGAGTATGCGGGCGATCGTTTGACCATCCTTCCCGGCGGCGGCATCACTACGGCAAATCGCGACGCGGTCGCGGCGGCGCTAGGCGTCTCCGAGCTCCATGGCACCAGGATCGTGCCGCTGGAGGTATAACCCGTGGCGCTGGTATTTGACGTTCAGCAGGCGAGCGGCAAGCCCGACGATAATCGTCGCCCTGGCACCGCGTGCCCCTTTTGCGACACGGAGGGGCTCACCAACATCATCCAGCGCGATGGTGACTGCATCTGGCTCGAGAATAAGTTCAAGACCTTGCGGGCCACCCGTCAGACCGTATTGATCGAGTCGGCCAATCACGACGCCGACTTGGTGACCTATGAGCCGGATGAACTCCACCATGTGATGAGGTTTGCTCTGGATTGCTGGCAGCGAATGATTGACTCCCGGCAGTATCGCAGCGTTCTCATGTACAAGAACAAGGGCCCACTTTCGGGCGGCAGTCTGGTCCATCCGCACATGCAGATTGTGGGTTTGGAGCAGGAGGACGGCTATGCGGCGCTGACCTCAGCCAACTTTGAAGGCATCGATGTCTGGCGGCAGGGGAGAATCTCGGTCAACATCTCAACCGAGCCGATCATGGGATTCTTTGAGGTCAACGTCTCGGCTCCACAGGGAATCGCCGCCAGCGATGACGCACGAGACCAAGCCGAGGCGGATCTCTTCGCCGACGCAATCCAGGTAGCTCTGCGCTATATCTTGCACGAGCACCATGGCGGTCGTGCAGAGTCGTACAACCTGTTCTTCTATCACATAGGCGGCCGGACCATTGCCAAGGCGCTTCCACGTTGGGTGGTTTCACCCTACTTTGTCGGTTATCGGCTTGCTCAGGTCAATGCTGAGACCACGCTCGATGTCGATGCGGAGCGACTCCGCGCACATCTGGAGGCGCTCACATCGTAAAGTGAGCGCCCGCACACTGCGGACGGTTTAGCGCGCCATTGCATCGCGGCCGGCCTCGACGCGCTTGCGCTGGGCGGCGCGCTCCTCGCCGGTCAGACGCTCAAAGAAGTGCCCGATAAGCGAGGCGAGTACCTGCTGAAACAGCGTTCCACACATGACGGGAAACACAACTTCGCCCGGAAAGTATTGCGTGGCGATGACGGCGCCCGAAGAGATGTTACGCATGCCGCAGGTAAAGCACATGGTAGTCGTCTCGCTATATGGCAGATGCAGCGCACGGGCGACCAGAAAACCGACGACAAAGCCGCTGATGGCGAAGGTCAAAATAAAGAAGGCGACTTCCAGGCGCACCGCGTTCATGTGCAGCACGTACTCGCTCATGGCGGTGGAGTTGGAGGCGATAACGCCCATCATCATGAACTTGCAGGCGGGCGAGAGCGCGGGGGAGAGCTTCTCGTGTCCCCATCCACGCGTGAGCTCGTTGATCACGATGCCGAGCACGGCGGGGATGGCGATCATAAAGGCCATGTCTTGCATCATGCTCGGCACATCGATCGAGACGGTGGCGCCCAACAGGAGCTTGAGCGTGAGCGGAATCGTCACAGGGGAGATAACCGAGGACGTCAGGATGATGGTGAGCGCGAGCGGGCCGTTGCCGCCGAACATGCTGATCCACATAAAAGCGGTGACGGCCACGGGCACGCTGTACTCGAGCACGATGCCGCAGACAAGGTTGGGGTTGGAGCCAAAGAAGAGTGACCCTATGGCATACGCCGCGATAGGAATAAGCACTGCCGAGACCAGCAGCGCCAGAATCAGGTGCAGCGGACGGTGGAACACCTCGGCTACCTGGTGAAAGGTGTTGCTGAGCGCACCTTGGAACGTCATAAAGGCAAACAAGGTGGGAACGATGGGCTTGAGAACGCCGATCTGTTGAGGAAAGAGCACGCCGAGCGCCACGCAAATCGGAACGATGATCTGCATATGCCCCGCGAGGAACTTTCCCAGTCCAGCCCATTGCTTCATATGTCCCGTGACTCCCTTTATCCGCGAACTCGTTTGTATGGATATGCTAGACGCTCGTATGCGTACGTGCGGCTGAAACGCTCGATTATTTCGAGGCCATTACCGCCATCGTTTGCCGAAACCGCGACGCTCCGCGGCGTTTTGCGTCCGCGCTGCACGGTATAATAAATCCGTTCAACAGATCTGCCTGCCGAAGCGGGCATACACAGAGGACTCATCGCTATGAACCGTGAGAGGTATCGCGGCGACCTGCCCCTATCAGGGGTGGGTGCCTATGTCATCGCTTAAGACGACGCATCGCTGGGTGGTCGCTCAGCAAAAGCCCGAGCTCGAAAAGGAGCTTTCGACTGGTCTGGGCATTCCCGGGCTGGTGGCGCGCATTATGGTCGCGCACGGCATTGGCTCCATTAAAGAGGGCCAATTGTTTTTGACGCCTTCGCTCGATCGCGACTGGGCCGACCCACTCATTATCCCGGGTATGTCGGTCGTTGCCGACCGCGTCGAGCGTGCTATTCGCAACCACGAGCACATCGCCGTCTTTGGCGATTTTGACGTTGACGGTATTACGTCGACCTGCCTGTTGACCGAGGCGCTGCGCACGTTTGGCGCCGATGTCACGCCGTTTATTCCGCATCGCTTTGATGAGGGCTACGGTCTTTCGCGCGCGGCACTCGACCGCGTTAACGAGCTCGCTCGCCCCCAGCTGATCGTGACCGTCGATAACGGCATTGCCGCCAAGGAAGAGGTTTCCTATCTGGAGAGCCTGGGGATCGATTTGGTGGTCACGGACCATCACGAGCCCTCCGACCAGGTGCCGCAGGGTGTGCCCCTGACCGACCCCAAGCTCGAGGACGAGGGCCCCTCGCGCGAGCTTGCCGGTGCCGGCGTGGCACTCAAACTGGTGCAGGTCCTGGGCGATCGTCTGGGCAAGCCGTCGTATTGGCGTTCGCTGATAGAGGTCGCGGCGCTGGGCACCGTATCCGACATGATGCCGCTTACGCCCGAGAACCGCGCACTGGTCGCCGAGGGCATCCAGCAGATGCGCGTGACGGCCCGTCCCGGCTACATCGCACTTGCCGCGCTCGCCAAAGCGGACCTTTCGAGCATTACGGCGGATGGCCTGTCATTCTCGCTCATTCCCCGCTTAAACGCTGCCGGTCGCATGGCCGATCCAAAGCTGGCGCTCGACCTGCTGCTTGCCCGCAATCCCATCGAAGCAAGCGCGCTGGCGGCTGAGCTCGAGGAAATCAACCGCCAGCGCCGTGAGATCGAGGCGGAGCTCACGCGCGATGCCATGGCAAAGGTCGAGGAGACCTATGACGGCGGACGCGCGATCGTCGTGGGCGGCGAAGGCTGGCACGAGGGTGTCAAGGGCATCGTGGCAAGCCGTCTGACCAACCGCTATCACGTGCCGGCGCTGCTGTTCTCGATCGAGGACGGTATCGCGCGTGGCTCTGGTCGCTCGGTGGGCAAAGTTAACCTGTTTGACGCCGTCGAGCGCTGTTCCGACCTGCTGATTCGTCGCGGCGGACATGCCGGTGCGGTGGGTGTGACCATCGAGGCATCCAAGCTCGATGAATTCCGTCGTCGCCTTTCCGCTGTGCTATCGGAGATTCCCGCCGAGGACTTTGAAGACATCGACGAGGTTGCCGCCACGGTCGACCTTTCCGAATTGAATATCGAGACCATCGAGCAGATTTCCCGCCTTGAGCCGTTTGGCCAGGGTAATAAGGTGCCGCTGCTGGCTGCCGAGGGCGTGACGATGTGCGACCGCGCCGTGGTGGGCAAAACCGGCGAGCACATGCGCTTTGTGGCGACCGATGGCGCCGCGAGTGTGCCGGCCATTATGTTCCGCGTGCCGCAAATCGATAAGCTCATCAACTGCGATAGCGCTGTCGACTTGGTGTTCGAGGCCGTTGCCGAGCATTGGCAGGGGCGTGTGAAGCCCAAGCTCATGATCAAGGATGTCTTGGTGCGCGATACCACGGCGTCCAATATCGACGATCCGGCATGTGAACTTCGCCGCGGCGTGCAACCGGCGGATTCTGGCCTGCGCCTGGAGTCGCGTAAACGCGAGACGCTCGCCCAGCTTTCTTATGCTGAGCTCACGCGCTCGCTTATCCATAGCTTTATCGGCTCGAACCAGCCGCACCGCGCGCAGGTCGAGGCGCTCGATGCCCTGGCCGATCACCAAAGTGTTCTGGCCGTTATGGGAACGGGGCGCGGCAAGTCGCTTATCTTCCACGTGCATGCCGCGCGCGAGGCGGTCCTTCGCGGGCGTGCGAGCATCTTTGTCTATCCGCTGCGCGCGCTCGTTGCCGACCAGGCCTATCACCTCTCGTCGACGATGGCAGCGCTTGGCATTGGCGTTGGCGTGCTGACCGGCGAGACCGTGGAGGCCGCACGCGATGACGTGTTCGCCGGTCTAGCTTCGGGCCGCACCGGTATCGTGCTCACGACGCCCGAGTTCCTGTCTATCCACCGTGACCGTTTCGCGCGTTCGGGCCGCATCGGCTTTGTCGTTATCGATGAGGCACACCACGCCGGCCTTGCCAAGGGCGGCGACCGCAGCGCCTATCTCGACATGCCCGATATCCTCAAAGCCCTGGGCGACCCGGTCGTTATGGCCGCGACGGCCACCGCGACGGCTCCGGTCGTGGCCGAGCTTGCCCGCATGCTTCCGATCACTCACACGGTGGTCGACGAGACGGTGCGCGAGAACCTGCAGCTCGAGGACGACCGTGATCTTGCAAGTCGCGAGAACCGTTTGGTGTCGATCGTGGCGACGGGGGAGAAGACCGTCATTTACGTCAATTCGCGCGACCAGTCCGTGGCGCTCGCCAAGACACTACGCAAACGCGTTCCCGACTGTGCGACCCGTATCGCGTTCTATAACGCTGGCCTTACGCGCACCGACCGCCATCGCGTAGAGGAGGCGTTTCGAGACGGCAGCCTCAGCTGCATCGTCTCGACATCCGCCTTTGGCGAGGGTGTCAACCTACCCGATATCCGCCATGTCGTGCTGTACCACATACCGTTTGGCGGCATTGAGTTCAACCAGATGAGCGGACGTGCCGGCCGCGATGGCCAGCCCGCCGTGATCCATCTGCTCTATTCGTCGCGCGACGCCCGTATTAACGAGCGCCTACTCGACTGCTATGCGCCCGAGCGCGACGAGCTCGTCACGCTCTATCGCGCGCTGCAGACCATGTGGCGCTCCAACCGCGGCAAGACCGGGGACGATTTCTTTAGCGCGAGCGATATCGACATCGCGCAGATGTGCCTTGCCATCGATGCTCGCACGCCGGTCGACGAGCGTTCGGTGGAAAGCGGCCTGGGAATCTTCGAAGAGCTTGGTTTTTGTCACGTTTCGGGGTTTAACGACACTCGTCGCATCGCGATGGCCGAAAACCCCGGCCGCGTGCAATTGAGCAGGTCAATTCGCTATTTGGAGGGCTTGCGCTCGCGCATGGAGTTCTCGGCTTTCCGGAGTTGGGCGCTCGATTCGTGCGCTTCTGATATGCTAGCCAAAGTTAACCGCCCGATCGTACCGCGGGCCTAGGGGAAGGGGACCTCGATGGATGCCGCAGCCCGTACCGCCCATGATTCTACCCTCCAGCCGTTCTCGGAGATGGAGCACTATAAGCATGCCGATGAGCTGCCGCCCGAGATTATGGCGGACAGCTACGACAAGCTGGAGCGCTTGTGCCTCAAATATATGAATGAGGACGACTTCTCCAAGGTGGAGCAAGCCTACTGCTTTGCCGCCGAGAAGCACTGTAACCAAAAGCGCCGCTCGGGCGAGATGTACATTAACCATCCCGTCGAGGTTGCCATCATTTTGGCCGATCTCAAGATGGACTGCGATGTGGTGTGTGCCGCGCTGCTGCACGATACCGTCGAGGACACCGAGACCTCGCTTACCGATGTTTCCGGCCTGTTTGGCGATACGGTGGCCGAGCTTGTCGATGGCGTGACCAAGCTCACCAACATCGAAGTCGACAGCATGGACGAGAAGCAGGCGCTCACGCTGCGCAAGATGTTCCTCGCCATGTCCAAGGACATTCGCGTCATCATCGTTAAACTTGCCGACCGTCTGCACAACATGCGAACGCTGGCAGCCCTGCGCGAGGATCGTCGCCTGTTTAAGGCTCGCGAGACCATGGACGTGTACGCGCCCTTGGCCGACCGCCTGGGCATGAGCTCTATTAAGTGGGAGCTCGAGGACCTGTCCTTCTTCTACCTGGAGCCCGATGCCTACCAGCGCATCGCGCGCATGGTGGCTGAGTCGCGCGAGGTCCGCGAGCGCTACCTTGCCGAGACCATCAAGACGCTTACCGATGAGCTCAACCGCATTGGTCTGGAGGACTTCCAGATCAACGGCCGCTCCAAGCACTATTGGTCCATCTACCAAAAGATGAAGCGCAAGGGCAAGGAGTTCTCCGAGATCTACGACCTGGTGGCACTGCGCGTCATCACGCATTCGGTGCGCGATTGCTACTCCACGCTCGGCGCGGTGCATACGCTGTGGCACCCCATGCCCGGTCGCTTTAAAGACTATATCGCCATGCCCAAGGTCAATAACTACCAGTCGCTCCACACAACGGTCATCGGCCCTACGGCTCGTCCGCTCGAGATTCAGATTCGAACCTACGAGATGCATGAGCAGGCCGAGTACGGCATTGCCGCCCACTGGCTATATAAGAAGTCGGGCGGATCGTCTGCTTCCAAGACCAATGACGCTCAACGTTTGGACGACCAGATCAACTGGCTCAAGCATTCGCTCGATTGGGCGGCTTCCGACGAGATCACCGATGCCAAGGAATACCTGCACTCGCTGAAGGTCGATCTGTTCGATCAGGAGATCTTTGTCTTCACGCCCAAGGGCGAGGTCATGGCGCTTCGTGCCGGCTCCACGCCGCTCGACTTTGCCTACGCCGTTCACACCGAGGTGGGAAACCATTGCGTCGGCGCCAAAATCAACGGTGCGGTGGCTCCGCTCACGCACGAGATTAAGACGGGTGACCGTGTCGAGATCCTGACTAACAAGAGTTCCAAGCCGTCGCGCGATTGGCTCAAGATCGTTAAGACACCTTCCGCCAAGTCAAAGATCCGTCGCTATTTTGCCGCTGCGACCAAGGACGACGACGCTGCCGCCGGTCGCGATATGCTGGCCAAGGACCTGCGTAAGCGTGGCTATGGCATTTCTACGCCGCGTTCGACGCGTGCACTCAACGCCGTGGCGGAGCAGTTTAACTTTAAGCAGCTCGAGGACCTGTTTGCCGCCGTCGGCGCCGGCAAGGTTGCCCCGCGCGCTGTGGGCAATAAGGTCGAGCAAATCTTGGACCCCAAGCCCGAGGAACAGCTCACCAAGGCCGAGGCTATCGCCGAGGTCGTGAAGCAGCCCGCTCGCGGCTCCAACCGCAAGCCGCAAAAGCGCGGCAAGAGCGCCAGTAACGGCATTATCGTCAAGGGCGAGAGCAACAGCGGCCTGCTGGTCCGTCTGGCTCATTGCTGCAACCCCGTGACGGGTGACGACATCGTCGGCTTCATCACGCGCGGTCGTGGCGTTTCGGTGCATCGCGCCAACTGCCCCAACGTCAAGGGTCTTATGGAACATCCCGAGCGCATGATCGATGTGGAGTGGGACGGCGCTGCCGACACCCTCTTCCAGGTCGAGATCGTGGTCGAGTGCCTGGACCGCATGGGCCTGCTCAAGGATGTCACCATTGCCATTGGCGATGCGGGCGGTAATATCCTTTCTGCCGCCACGTCGACCAACCGCGAGGGTATTGCGACCCTGCGCTTCATGGTCGAGATCTCGGACGCGAGCGGTCTGGATCCGCTGCTGGCTTCCATCAGCAGTGTCGATTCGGTCTACGACGCTCGCCGTCTTATGCCCGGCGAAGGCGGAGCTCAGCTCAAACGCCGTGTGTAGGTGCGAGAGCCTCTCAGCATCATAGATATTGGTTACGTTCGAGGCATCGTTTGGTGCCTCGAACGTATTTTAGAAGGAGGGTATGCGCATGGGCGATATGACTTTGGACCTGACACCCCGAGGTGCGGCTTCGATTGAGACACTCGTCAACGGCCCGATTCAGACCAACAGCTACGCCGTGATTTCGAATGACGAGTGCTTAATCGTCGATCCGGCGTGGGAGGGCGAGCGTCTTGTGGAGCATATCCGCACCGCGCATCCCGAGGTGCGCGTACTCGGCTCTGTCTGCACGCACGGTCATGCCGACCATGTTGGCGGGGTTGCCGGGGTTCGAGCTGTCGTTGGCGACAGCGCACTATATGAGTTGTGCGCTAAGGACGTGACGGTACCTCGCGCAAATATCGAGGAGCAGCGCGCCATGTGGGGTATCGAGACGCCCGATCCGGGTGAGCCGACGCGCTTGCTTGCCGAGGGCGATACAATCGAGGTGGGCGACGTCTGTCTGCAGGTGATCGAGACGCCGGGGCATACGCCGGGCGGCATCGTCCTGTTCGCCGCGACCGAGCAGGGGAACATCGCCTTTGTGGGCGACACGCTTTTCCCGGGCAGTCACGGTCGTACCGATCTTTCCGGCGGTGACGAGGCGGCGATTATGCGCTCGCTCTCCAAACTTGCCAAGACGCTTCCGCCCGATACCGTTTGCTTGACGGGCCATGGCGATTCGACCACGATGGCGCGCGAACTTATGCAGAACCCGTTTATGCAGATGTAGGCTCGAAGCCGTCTTTCGAACCACGAAGACCGCTCAATCGTCAAGCTATTTTCCCCAGTGGGTCGATTCTGTGGGGCAAACGGTCAAAATTTGTCCAATCGGATGGTATTCGTGAACAAACGAACGTTTATGCTCGGGTATGTCGTGGTAAAATCTCAGGCGTTATCGGAGCAACCTTACAGGAGGTTTCTTTTATGCTCGTCAACGCAGCAGACATGCTCAAGAAGGCCGAGGCCGGCAAGTACGCTCTCGGTGCCTTCAACACCAACAACCTCGAGTGGACCCTGGCTATTCTCCAGGCCGCCGAGGAGGCCAAGTCTCCGCTGATCCTTCAGTGCACCGCTGGTGCCGCTAAGTGGATGGGCGGTTTCAAGGTCTGCGCCGACATGGTCAAGGCTGCCGTCGAGGCCACGGGCGTTACCGTCCCCGTCGCCCTTCACCTCGATCACGGTTCTTACGAGGACTGCTTCAAGTGCATCGAGGCCGGCTTCACGTCCATCATGTATGACGGCTCTCACGAGGAGACCTTCCAGCTTAACCTCGACCGCACCAAGGAGCTCGTTGAGCTTGCCCACTCCAAGGGCATGTCCATCGAGGCCGAGGTCGGCGGCATCGGCGGCACCGAGGACGGCGTGACCTCCAACGGCGAGCTCGCTGACCCCGCTGAGTGCAAGCAGATTGCTGACCTGGGCGTCGACTTCCTCGCCTGCGGTATCGGCAACATCCACGGCGTGTATCCCGCCGACTGGGCTGGCCTTTCCTTCGAGCGTCTGGGCGAGATCAAGGCTCAGACCGGCGACCTGCCCCTCGTTCTGCAC
The DNA here is from genome assembly GCA_900542965.1 of uncultured Collinsella sp. GTDB lineage: Bacteria > Actinomycetota > Coriobacteriia > Coriobacteriales > Coriobacteriaceae > Collinsella. The sequence continues at coordinate 4,040 of UQPY01000004.1, read as the reverse complement.
GGTGGTACCGGCATCCCCGAGGATCAGATCAAGAAGGCCATCTCCCTGGGTATCTCCAAGATCAACGTCAACACCGATCTGCAGCTCGTCTTCGCCAAGGGCGTTCGCGAGTATATCGAGGCTGGCAAGGATCAGCAGGGCAAGGGCTTTGACCCCCGCAAGCTCCTCAAGCCTGGTCGCGACAACATCGTTGCCCGCACCAAGGAGCTCATGGAGGAGTTTGGCTCCGTCAACAAGGCGTAAGCGTCGCTAAACTTCCCGCCGGAAGCCCCGTCTCCCTACACTGTTTCCTTTGCGCTCACCTGGCTTCGCCAGAAGTCGCGCCAAGGAAACAGTTCCGGGGGACGGGGCTTCCTTCGTTTAACGCCGCAGGGTTACTGGGCTGAATTCATTTTTTTTGACTACCGTTCGGCGGTGTTGATGGCTCCCTTGTTGGGGCTTTCTTTTTTATCTCGCTACAATGGACTTCAAGCGTTCTAGTGACTTGGAGTTTTAGTATGGCTGTTGTTAAGGTGCTGCCTTCGGATGGGAAGGTTATTGACGAGGGTCCTGTTGGTTGCTCTGTTGATGTTTGCAATGATGACTTCTGTTTTCTAGATATTGGCTTGCCACCCGAGATCCTGCGTTTAAAGGACGCGGGGTATCTTTCGCAGGCTATTGAGGCTTGCGACCGCCTACTTGCCCAAGATCCCGATCCCTCGCTTGCTGCCTGCGTTCGTGCCGAGCGGTATCGCATGCTTGAGACGCCGCTTCATTTTTCGGTGTCGCGCGATCGAGCTATTGCGATGATTCGCGAGGAGTGGCCTGAGTTTACCGAGGAGCAGTTTGACGATCTGATTGACCGTAAGCGTATTGACTGGCGCTTTATCGATGGCGAGCTGTTCGTTCTCGACAACTTCCTCGATTCGCTTCGCGTATATCCCAAAGAGGTCCCCGGCATGCGTCCCGATTCTACGGACGGAATAGCACTGCGCGACGAGATGCTCAAGGAGATGGAGTCACAAAACGGATTGGCTCGCGTCATTACGCTTAAAGCGTCCGTGTCTGTCCCCGGCGCTCTGGAGGGAGAGACCGTTTGCGCTTGGCTTCCCGTCGCGGCTGCCTGCCGTCAGCAGTCTCGGGTCGAGATTCTCGACATGACGCCGGAGGGTGCTGTTGCTCCCGCGAACGCTTCGGCGCGTACCGCCTCGTGGTCTTCTTCGAGTGAGCGCTCATTCTCGGTGACTTATCGTTATCACATCGATGCTGCTTATTGTGATGTCTACGGTGGCACACTTCCGGTTCATCCGCGTATGGACGCGCCTCTGCCCGAGGATATTTCCGAGGACCGTCCGCACATTGCATTCACGCCGTATCTGCAGCAGCTGACGGCCGGTGTTGTTGACGGACTCGAGGATCCGCTCGATCGCGCTCGTGCTATCTATGATTATCTGACGCAGCATATCGACTATCGCTATCAGCCGCCGTACTTGCTTTTGGGATCTATTGCCGATGACTGCGCGCATTCGCTCCGCGGCGATTGCGGCGTTATGGCGCTCACGTTTATCACCATGTGCCGTATCGCGGGCGTGCCTGCCCGTTGGCAGAGCGGCCTGTACGTTGCGCCCGATTCGGTGGGGTCGCACGACTGGGCAGAGTTCTATACGCCGCAGACCGGTTGGCTCAACGCCGACGTGTCATTTGGATCTTCTGCTCGCAGGATGGGGGAGGAGTGGCGCCGCCGTCACTACTTTGGCAATCTCGACCCGTGGCGTATGGTGGCCAACAATCGATTCCAGGCAGGGTTTGACCCCTCTTTCGACGGCATGCGCGAGGACCCTTACGATAACCAGATGGGCGAGGCTTCGGTCGACGGTCGCGGATGCCGTCAGCGCGAGATGCTCCGCACGGTCGAACTCATCGAAATGCTCGAAGTTCCATTTTCGAACTAATCGGTAGAAAGCTGTGATAAACTAACTCACGCATTACGTGCCCGAGTGGCGGAATTGGCAGACGCAGTGGACTCAAAATCCACCGTTGGCAACAACGTGCGAGTTCGAGTCTCGCCTCGGGCACCATACATGCAAGCGAGCGTTCAAGGGGGTTGCGGCCCCCTTTTTCGTGCCGAACTCGCGTGAGCGCGAGGAGCGTTAAGCAGACAGGCCTGTGGCCTGTTTGTAGCGGAGCGTGGCGAGGGCGCCATGCGCCCGAAGCCCGGGGCTTCGCGAAGCGAAGACCCTTCGAGTCTCGCCTCGGGCACCATGCATGCACCTGCGCTTCAAGGGGGTCAAGGCCCCCTTTTTTCGTGTACGTAATGTGATAACGCGCTGTACGTGTTATTATTCGCAAGGCGTTGTTCCCGCAATGCCCTAAAGAGGAACCCGAGGGTTCCCACCTTTTGGCGCCAATGAGCAGCTGACTGGTCATACAACTTAGATTCTCTTCCTCAAATCGAGGAAGTCTATGTGTACGACCTGGTTGCTGAGAAGCGCCGGGTTATTTTTTTATGAATGGAGGTAGGGAAAATAGCTAAGTCTGATGACACCCGCATCAACGACGAGATCACTGCATCTTCGTGCCGTTTGATTGGCGTCGATGGCTCTCAGCTCGGCCTGTTCGCCATCCGCGATGCCCAGCGCGTCGCCGACGATCAGGGTCTCGACCTGGTCGAGATCGCTCCCAACGCGGAGCCGCCGGTCTGCAAGGTCATGGACTACGGTAAGTTCAAGTACCAGCAGGCCATGAAGGCCAAGGCTGCTCGTAAGAACCAGTCCAAGGTCGAGGTCAAGGAAATGAAGTTCCGACCCAAGATCGACGTTGGCGACTACGAGACCAAGAAGGGCCACGTTCTGCGTTTCCTCAAGAAGGGCGCACGCGTTAAGATCACCATCATGTTCCGCGGCCGTGAGATGGCTCACCCGGAGCAGGGCCTTAACGTTCTCGAGCGCCTCGCCGAGGATCTCAAGCCTTACGCTACGGTCGAGTCCAAGCCTAAGATGGAAGGCCGTAACATGCTTATGCTGCTCGCCCCGATCAAGGGCGCCTTCGATGAGGATAAAGCGGCAAGCGATACCAAGTAACTAGTGTTCTGTAACCGATTAAGGAGTATTTCATGCCTAAGATGAAGTCCCACAGCGGCACCAAGAAGCGTTTCCGCAAGACTGGTACCGGCAAGCTTATGCGCGCCAAGGCTTTCAAGAGCCACATCCTGAGCAAGAAGTCCACCAAGCGTAAGCGTGGCTTCCGTCAGGAGACCGAGATCGCCGCTGCCGACCGCAAGGTCATCAAGTCGCGTCTCGCCTAAGTTCGCGTTCCCGTTTTTCGTTTTACCGTCTAGGAGTTGATAGAACATGGCACGTATTAAGCGCGCTGTTGCCGCCAAGAAGAAGCGCCGTACCGTTATGCACCGTGCGAAGGGTTACTACGGTGCCGCTTCGCGTACTTACAAGCATGCTAAAGAGCAGGTCCAGCACTCCCTGCAGTATCAGTATCGTGATCGCCGCAACAAGAAGCGCGAGATTCGTTCTCTCTGGATCACCCGTATCAACGCTGCTGCTCGCCTGAACGACATCTCTTACTCTCAGTTCATGCACGGCCTGAAGGTTGCCGGCATCGAGCTCGACCGCAAGGTCCTGGCTCAGATGGCTTACGAGGACATCGAGTCCTTCAACGAGCTGGCTACCATCGCCAAGAAGGCTCTCGAGGCCTAATAGATTCTCTTGAATCGCTAGGGGAGTGTCGCGTTGTGCGCGGCGCTCCCTCTTTTTATCTGAAGCGATGGTTTATATAGCAAAAGCGCGGGTAGATAGACGCTTACAGGTGACCGATCTTTATATATCTCTTAACCGAAGGGTCATCATCTGATACGTGCAGTATTTCTGCATCAGCCTTTCTATGACTTATATAGGAAGCAATGTATTGTGTAGGACTTGTGAAGAGTGGAATTGACGTCCCACGGCGCCCCTCCGGTCTGGCAATATATCTCCTTGCCGCGCGGCCCGGTGGAACCGGATGAGCCGCAAAGCGTGCACCTTGAGAACCGGATACTGCGAGGATGGACA
>UQPY01000003.1 GCA_900542965.1 uncultured Collinsella sp. | reverse complement strand
GGCAGCGTCAGATGTGTATAAGAGACAGACGTCGTCGTTAGCAAGCTTGGACAGCAGCGCCGCGACCTGTCCGCGCTGCTCAATGTAGAAGTAATTGGAGACATGCATGAGCTTTTTGGTCTGTGCCTCGAGCGCCGAGAGCACAGCCGAGTCGCCATGACCTAGGCTGCACACGCCGATGCCGGCAAGAAAGTCGAGGTACTCACGGCCATCGTCGCCGGTGAGCTTCATGCCGTGACCCTCGACAAACTCGACCGGAGAGCGGCCAAAGGTATGCATAACGTAATGGGATTCAAGCGATTGCTGAGCTGCAAGTGACATGGGATGCCTTTCGTTGGGCGCCAGACGGCGCGGGGCTATGGGTGCAGGAATGGGGCGGCTGAGGGTCAGCTAGACCGTCTGAAGCTTCTCGACCTCGTCAAGGTTCTCGGTCAGACGCGCAGCAAACGTCGAAAGCGGATGCGGATGCGTATCGAACTCGTAAGCCGTCTCGGTGGAATGGATCACGGTGCCGACGCCGGCATCGGTCAGCAGCTCCAGGAGCAGCGAATGCGGCGTAGTACCGTTAATGATGTGGGCTCGGAACACGCCAGCGGTAAGCGCATCGACGGCGGCGCGCAGCTTGGGGATCATGCCCTTGTCGACCTCGCCGCCGTAGAGCATCTCATTGACCTCGTCGAGCGTCAGGTTGGAGATAAGCGAATCCTTGTCGCTAAAGTCCTTGTACAGACCGTCGACATCGGTCAAAAAAATCGCCTTGTGCGCATGAAGCGCCGCCGCAACGGCGCCGGCGGCGGTATCGGCGTTGATGTTGAAGAAGCCACCGTCCTCCCCCGCTGCGACCGTGGCGATAACGGGAATGTACTCGCTGTCGAGCAGGCGCTCGATATAGTCGGTGTTGACGTGCGTAACCTTGCCTACGCGGCCGAGCTCTGGGTCGAGTGGCTCGGCGATAAGGGTACCGGCGTCGCTGCCGGACACGCCCACGGCCAGGTTGCCGTGGTGGTTGAGCGCCGCGACCAGCTCCTGATTGACCTTGCCGCCCAGCACCTCGCGCACGATATCCATGGTGGCAGGCGTAGTCACGCGCTGGCCGTTCTTAAACTCGACGGGGATGTCGTAGTGGCTGAGAGCCTCGTTGATGGCCTTGCCGCCACCGTGCACGATAACAGGGCGCATGCCGATAATCTTGAGCAGGACGATGTCGCTCATCACGTCACGACGCAGCTGCTCGTCGACCATGGCGGCACCGCCGTACTTGATAACGACCGTCTTACCGGTCAGGTTCTTAATCCACGGCAGCGCCTCGAACAGCAGCTGCGCGGTAACTTCGTTGGATTCGCTCGAGCGACAATCGCGTGCGAACTTCATAGTCTGCCTCGTCTTTCGTTTAGCTATCGCGCCGTACCTCGTTGCCCGAGATTGCAGCGGGATGCACGGCACATCGGGAGTCTAGGAACGGTAGTCACCGTTAATGGAGATGTACTCGTGCGTGAGGTCGCAAGTCCACACGGTGGTCGCCGCGTCCCCTGCGCCCAGGTCTGCCGAGATCACAATCTCGGGCGCCTCAAAACGTCGCAGGGCTTCGTCCTCATCGAAGGGGACCGTCAGGCCATCGCGACAGACGGGCATACCCATCATGTCGATGGACACATCTTCTTGGTTAAACTGCACGCCGCACTTACCGAGCGCCATGGCAACGCGGCCCCAGTTGCAATCGTGGCCGGCGATGCAGGTCTTAACGAGCGGCGAGTTGGCGACGGCACGAGCGGCGATATCGGCCTCCTCGTCGTTCACGGCGCCGGTGACGTTAACCGTCACGAGCTTGGATGCGCCCTCGCCATCTGCGGCGATGTTGCGCGCCAGGCTCTCGCACACCTCATGCACGGCAAAGGCTAGCTCGTCGAAGGCGTCAGAGCCCTCGACAATAGGCTCGGCATCTGCGGCAGCGGCGCCGGAGGCAAGCATGATGCAGGTGTCGTTAGTCGAGGTGTCGGAATCGACCGTTACCTTGTTGAAGGTCTGTTTGACGGTGGAGAGCAACAGGGCATGGAGCGCCTCCGGCTCGACGGGGGCATCGGTAGTGATGACCGCGATCATGGTTGCCATGTTGGGCATGATCATGCCCGAGCCCTTGCACATACCGCCCACCGTATAGGCATTGCCTGCGTGCCCCGCGGCCTCGCTGCGGTAACACACGGCATACTCCTTGGAGTGCGTGTCGGTCGTCATGATAGCGCGGGCGGCATCGGCGCCACCGTGGGCGGAGAGCGCCTCGTAGGCGGCAGGAACGGCAGTCTCAAACGTGTCAATCGGCAGAATCTGACCAATTACGCCCGTGGAGGCGACCAGAATCTGCTGGGGCTCGCAGCCGATGACCTGCGAGGCGATGTTGCAGGTCTCGCGCGCGCAGGCAAGACCGGTCTCACCCGTGGCGGCGTTGGCGTTGCCAGAGTTGATAGAAACACCGGCAATGACGCCGTAGCCCTTGTCGGCACCGCCCAGGTTGGCACGGCTCACCTGCACGGGCGCCGCACAAAAGCGGTTAGTCGTAAACACGCCGGCCCCGGGACAGGGTTTATCGGGCACGACGAGCGCGTAATCCAGGCGCTCGGGATTCTTGCGGAATCCGGCATGGATTCCCGCCGCCTTAAAGCCGGCTGCCGCCGTTACGCCGCCCTCGACGGCGCGAATCTTGATATCAAACAGCTCGATATTCATCGTCTTTATGACTCCTTATGTCAAACAAAAAACGGACATCGGTTGGTGCGCCATGCCAGTCGTAATCATGAGACCAGCTTAAGAGTGGCGCCCCACTCGATGCCCGACTACCAAATCGTTAACAATCGAATGTGCTACACCGGGCACGCCACTGTGGGCAAGCCTCGTCGCTCGTCAAAACCAAAGACGATGTTGGCGCACTGGACCGCCTGGCCTGCTGCACCCTTGCACAGATTGTCGATGGCGCCCGTCGCCACCAGAACGCCCGCGCGCTTGTTGAGCGCGAGGCCAATCTGGGCGGCGTTGGTTCCGACGACCGAAGCCGTCTTGGGCTGCTGGCCGGCGTCGAGCACGCGCACAAAGGTGCGTCCAGCGTAGAACTGCTTGTAATAGTCGACGACATCCTCAAGAGCCAGGGAGTCGATAGCCTGCGCCGTAAGCGGCATCGTCACCGTAGAGAGCAGACCGCGCTTGAGCGGTGCCAGGTGCGGGGTAAAGACGACGCGATCGGTTAGGCCCAAGATCTGCTCGATTTCGGGCGTGTGACGATGCTTGCCCACGCCATAGGCCTCCAGGTTTTCGTCCGCGCTGCAAAAATGCGTACGGGCGTTGCAAGACTTACCGGCGCCCGTTACACCGCTGATAGCGTCAACGATCACGGGGCCGCTCTGGGCAACCCAGCCAGCGCGCACGGCAGGCGCGGCGGCAAGGCTCGTTGCGGTGGGATAGCAACCGGCGCAGGCGACCAGCACGGGCTTTCCGGCGGCATGGCTGGAAGCAGCAGTCTCTAAGTCCTGACAGAACAGCTCGGGCAGGCCAAAAGCGCGGGTCTTGAGCAACTCGGGGCTCGTGTGCTCAGCGGCATACCATGCCTCAAAGACGGACGCGTCGCTCAGACGGTAATCGGCCGAAAGATCAAAGCAGGAAACGCCCGCGGCAAGCAGCGCGGGCACCTGTGCCATGGCAGCCGTGTGCGGCACGGCAAGAAAAACCGCATCGCAGCTCTTGAGCTCGGGGGCGTCATGCGTGGTGAAAACCAGATCGCTCACGCCAGCAAAGCTCGGATACACCGCGGACAGCGGCTGGCCGGCATCGGCGTTGGACGTAATGGCAACAAGTTCAAACTCGGGATGACCGAGCACGAGGCGAATGAGCTCGGCTCCGGCATATCCAGCCGCGCCGACGATTCCAACCTTCAAAGACATATCAGACTCCTTGTCTGCGATTTATGCACCGATGCGCATTTCGCAGCGGCCGTTATGAAGTGGGTTGAAACTTTAGCACCAAAAGATGCATGAATACGTAAATGGCTTGCATATTCATGCATTGAAACATTCCCGACACATTCGCTTGAAGGAATTGACAAATGGAGCGGGCCCCGTATTGACCGGCGCTCCTAACGGCACCGGGCAATACGGGGCCCGCCCATGCGAAAACCAAGTTGTTAGGATGAGCCAGCCGGCTAGAGCTCGACCGGCACCCATTCGTCGTGATTGCAGATAAAAGCCTCGGGATCCTCGACGCTAAAGAAGACGAGCGTGGGGTCGTTAGGCCCCTCATAGCGCTCGCCCAGGTGCTCTAGATGCTTCCACCCGGCTTCGCGCATTTCGTCTAAAGCCCGGTCATCCAAGCCGGCACGCCCGCGCAAGATAAGCCAGCCATGGCCCGGCCACCAACTCGTGGCCTCAAAGCGTTGGTTTTGCAGCAGCTCCTGCCACACATCCTTGGTGCGCGCCGTCACAAACCACAGCTTGCCGCCCTGGATCTGCGCAAACGAAAACGGACGTACATGCGGCTGCCCGTCCACGCTCGTCGCCAAGTACCACGCCGGCACCGACGTCAGATACTCCAACACCGTATTCAATCCGTCCATGTGTCCTCCTGTACTAGCCAGTTTGAGAGCCTGGTTTGTGTGAGCTAGAGCTCCAGGCGCTCCTCGCTGCCGTCGATATCACAGAAGCGCGCGGCAATGTTGCGGACCGAAAAGAAAGCAAGGCGGCCGTCGTTGGCACTCTCGTGTTCCTCGCCGATGCCCACCATGTGCTTAAAACCCGCTTGACGCACCTTGTCGCTCGCAACTGCGTCGTCCTCAAGTGCGGCCTCGCCGGTCAACACGATCCAACATTCCCCCGGCTTCCAGCCCGAGAGCTCAAACTTGGGATTCGCGCTGAGCTCGGCCCACACATCCTTGTCGCGCGACGTGCAAAACCACAGTTTACCGTCATCGACCATGGCAAACGAAAACGGTCTCACGCGGGGCTGATGTCCGTCGGCCACATCGGTCGTGGCCAGATACCACGCCGGAATGCGCCTGAGATACAAACAGGCGCGCTCAAGCTGAGCCGTGCGGTCGTTGTCGGTCATAGGGACCCCTTTCTTGCGCTCGAATCGCGCCTAAACAAGTTGAAGATTGATGACGATGACGCAGATGAGCAGCAACGCCGTCACCACCGCCGCCAACGCATCGCCGCGGCCAAATGCAAGCGCATGCAGGCGCGTGCGGCCCTGCTCGCCGTGATAGCAGCGTGCATCCATGGCGGCAGACAGCGTCTCGGCATGGCGGAACACGCCCGTGAACAGCGGAATCGCCACACTGCCGAGCATACGCACGCCGCCGAGCGGACCGCCCGTCACGCGCGCGCCGCGGCTTGCCTGCGCGTCCGCCGTCTGCTTCATCTCGGTGGCAAACTGCGGCATAAAGCGCAGCGCGATACCCATAATCATGCCGAGCTCGTGCGCAGGAAGTCCCACACGCGCAAACGGCGCGAGCAGGCGCTCAAAGCCCGCGGTGAGGTCGAGCGTCGGCGTGGTGAGTGTAATGGCGCTCATGCCGGCCATCATCAACGTCAGGCGGCACGCCATAAAGGCGGCAGAACGCAGTGAGCCCTCGCTTATCTGCAGAAAGCCGAGCTGCCACAGGATGCGCCCACTCTGATCGGTAAACAAGTTGAGCACCGCGACCACGACGACGATTGCCAGCAGCGGCGCCATCGACGACAGAACGCGACGAACCGGCACCCGAGACACGGCATAGGTCAGCACAACGAAAATTGCGACCGGGGCCAGTCCGCGGAAGCTGCTGACTGTGAGCGTCGTGATCAGAAACACAAAGCCCAGGAGCAACTTAGTTCGCGGGTCCAGGCGGTGAATCGCACTATCGCCGGGATAGTAGCTGCCAAACGAAAACGCCTCCATTAGCAGCCCTCCTCTCGCGCGACCGTCTTGGATTTAGCAATGTCCGCGACGTTAGAAGGACCGCCCGAGCGACCGATTAGCAGGTCCACCAACTCGCCTGCCAGCGACTCAACCGTATAGAGCCCGCCGCGACGCAGCGGCACGCCCACCTCCGTAAGCGCCAGCGCCATACGCTGGGCGGCGGGAACGCCCAAGCCGATCGACTTGAGCTCATCGGCATGCGCAAACACCTGCGCGGGGGTTCCCTCGGCAAACACCGCGCCTTCGTTCATTACGACGATGCGGTCGCAGCAATTGGCCAGGTCATCCATGCTGTGCGAAACCATGACAACGGTCAGGCCCTCGCGATGGAGCCGATCGATGAGCCCTAGGAGATCCCTGCGGGCAGCCGGATCGAGCCCCGCCATGGGTTCATCGAGCACCAGGACTTCGGGCTCCATGGCGAGCACGCCGGCGAATGCCACACGCCGTTGCTGACCGCCCGAAAGCTCAAAGGGACTCTTGTCGCCGACCGTGGAAAGATCGAGGCCCACGCGCGAGAGCGATGACTCGACACGACGGTCGACTTCATCTTGCGGCAAGCCAAGGTTGTGCGGACCAAACGCCACGTCCTGCGCCACGGTTTCGGCAAACAGCTGACGCTCAGGATACTGAAACACCACGCCGACCTTGGCCTTAACCGCAGTGGCGTCTTTCTTGTTTGATAGGTCGAGCCCCAGCGCGCAAACGCTTCCCTCCTGGGGACGAATCAAACCGTTGAGATGCTGGACCAGCGTCGACTTACCCGAACCGGTATGACCTGCCAAACCCAGGAACTCGCCGCGACGCACCGTCAGCGATACATCGCGCAGCGCCCACGGGCTGCTGGGGTCGTTTCCCCAGAGAGCCTGTTTGTTCGATTTGCCCGCAGTGGCCGAGCGCTTATGCCAGCGGCGGCGCTCGCGCGGACTGAGCGAATAACTGTACGAAACACGGGATAGCTCGATGACGGGCTCCGACGCGTTGCCCTCGTTGTCTACCGGAACAGTGCCGTCAGCGATTTCCAACTGGGATACGGAAGACTGCCCCGCGATGTCTGCCCCACTTCGCTCGGCATAAGCCTGCGCAATCTCGGCGACCATATCCGCCTCACGCACCTGTGCGCAAACGGGCACGCCCTTCGCACGAAGCGACCTGCCCAGACAGCACGACGCCGGCATATCCAGGTTGAGCTGCGCAAGTTCGTCTGCCCGCGTCAAGATTTCCTCGGGCTTACCGAGCATGGCAACGCGCCCCGCCCGAAACACCGCGACACGATCGGCCTCGGCGGCCTCTTCCATAAAGTGCGTAATCATCACGATGGTCATGCCGCGAGCGTGCAACGCGCGGCAAGCCTTCATGAGGCCCTTGCGTCCACGCGGATCGAGCATCGAGGAAGCCTCGTCCAATATGAGCACGCGCGGTTCCATGGCGAGCACGCCGGCAAGCGCCACGCGCTGCTTTTGGCCGCCCGAAAGCGCATGGGTCTCGTGGCACTCAAAGCCCACCAGGCCCACGCCCTTCAGCGCCTCGCGTACGCGCTGCGCAATTTGCGCCGATGGCACGCCAAGGTTTTCGGGACCAAACGCAACGTCATCTTCGACAAGCGTTGCCACCAGCTGATCATCGGGATTCTGGAATACCATGCCCGCGGTCGAGCGAATGTCGTAGACCAGCTCGGGATCGGACGCATCCATGCCGTTAATGCGCACCGTGCCCGCATCGGGCTGCAGCAGCGCATTCAGATGCTTGGCAAACGTCGACTTGCCCGACCCATTGCCACCGAGGATGCAGAAAAACTCGCCGTCCTCGATATTCAGATCGACGCCGTCGAGTGCCGGTACGGCACCGTCATAGCTAAAGGAAACGCCCCGACACTCAATCATGCGCGGCCTTTGACCTGGTCCTTTTTAGGCGTGATGAGGTTGGAGACCGCTTTATACACCGCCAGTGTCAACACCGAGTTAAGCACGGTCTTGATAAGGTTGAACGGCAGCACGGCAGGAATCATGAGCGGGGCGATCACATCGACCGAGCCATACCAGAACCATACGCCAATGGTAAGGTTTGCGACCATAGACAACGCCGTAGCGGCAATAACGCCGAGCACCAGGCCAATCACGGCACCCTTATAGGTATGCATCTTCTGATAGACGATAGCCGCAGGCAGAATGTAGCCCAGCGTGGCAACCAGGTTCATAAGCGCGCCGACCCAGTCACCCGTGGTGAGCGCATGGATAACGATAGCCATAGCGGCAACAGCAGTGCCGGCGCCAGGACCATACGCAAACCCGCACACCATCGCCGGTACCAGCGACGGGTCATACGTCAAAAACGGCGCCGAAGGAAGGATAGGCAGCTGCACGTACATAAACAGGGCGCCCAAGGCGCACATCAACGCCATGGTAACGAGCTGTTTGGTGCTCCACCTATTCGTGTTCTCAAAATGGATATGCTGCGACTGTTCAGACATAAGATCACCTGCCTCTTTCATCCGGACTCTAACCGTTGGTACTGGGATCTCACCAGTTCAGCCGGCATGCGAACCAACACACGCACGGGTCGCGGACTCATCGGCTCGGTCGCAGACGCCTCGCCTGCACCACGGCACCCCTTTGGCACCGCCCGATTTACCGCCAGTGGGGAATTTCACCCCGCCCTGAAACAGCAATTGCAAGTGTAGCACGAGCAGGTTCTCGCGCAAGTATGCCAAGGGTAATTTGTGGCGGAGATCAGTTGCCAAAGCAACCACGTTCCCCACCCATCCCAAAGCAAAGCGCGAAACAGCGAAGGGGACACGTATCCCTATCGACCACATCCTTCTCCGCCCGCCGGCCTCAAGGCCGTAAACGCAGGGAATCCGGGGGCGGGACGGGGACTTCTCTCCGGAATATTCCGCAGGACGCAAAGAGGCTCCGCAGCGCGAAGCGCGATGCGGAGCCTCTTTGCATGTCCGAGGACGTTCCGGAGAGAAGTCCCCGTCCCGCCCCCGGATTCCCGGTGGGAGTTCTAGACCTTGTCGGCCTTAGTACATACCGCCGCCCTGCTGACCAGCGGTAGCAGCAGCGATTGCGTCCTCAAGCTGAGTGTTCTTGGGCACATCGGAGACGGTGGCCTCGGTGATGAGGATCAGGCTGGCGACAGAAGCAGCGTTCTGCAGGGTGACGCGGCTGACCTTGACGGGGTCGAGGACGCCCATCTCGATCATGTCGCCCCACTCGCCGTTGGCAGAGTTGAGACCCTGGCCGGCGGGCAGCTCGGCGACCTTGTCGACCACGACAGCGCCCTCAAAGCCAGCGTTCTTGGCGATGGTGGCGACCGGAGCGGTCAGAGCCTTCTTGACGATGTCGACGCCGATCTTCTCCTCGGGGTCATCGATCTCGACGGCATCGAGCGCAGGAGCAGCGTCCATGAAGGCGACGCCGCCGCCAGCGACAATGCCCTCCTCGACAGCAGCGCGGGTGGCCTGCAGGGCGTCCTCGACGCGATGCTTGATCTCCTTGAGCTCGGACTCGGTAGCAGCGCCGACCTTGATGACGGCAACGCCACCGGAGAGCTTGGCCAGGCGCTCCTGGAGCTTCTCACGGTCGAAGTCAGAGGTGGTGTTCTCCATCTCGCCCTTAATCTGAGCGATACGGGCGTCGATGGCCTCCTTGGAGCCAGCGCCGCCGACGACGACGGTGTTGTCCTTAGAGATGGTGACGGACTTAGCGGTACCGAGCATATCGGCGGTGATGTCAGCGACCTTCACGCCCAACTCGTCCAGGGCAGCCTGGCCACCGGTGAGGACGGCGATGTCCTCGAGAATGCGCTTGCGGCGATCGCCGTAGCCCGGGGCCTTGACGGCGCAGACGTTGAGGGCGCCACGGATCTTGTTGAGGACCAGGGTAGGCAGAGCTTCGCCGTCGATGTCCTCAGCGATGATGAGCAGGCCACGGCCAGCGCGCTGGACAGCCTCGAGAACGGGCATGATGTCCTGAACGCTGGAGATCTTCTGGTCGGTGATGAGGATGTACGGATCCTTCATCACGGCCTCCATGCGGTCGTTATCCGTGACGAAGTAAGCGGAGACATAGCCCTTGTCGAACTGCATGCCCTCGACGGTGTCGATGGTGATGTCGAACGTCTGGGAATCCTCGACGGTGATGACGCCGTCCTTGCCCACGACCTCCATGGCCTCGGCGATCTTCTCGCCGACCTCGGGGTCACCGGCAGAGATGGTGCCGACGGAAGCAATCTGCTCCTTGGTCTCGACCGGCTTAGCCTGCTTCTTCATCTCGGCGACGGCGGCGTTGACGGCCTTGTCGATGCCGCGACGGATGGCCAGCGGGTTGGCGCCAGCGGCGACGTTGCGCAGACCGTCGTTGACGATGGCCTGAGCGAGCAGAGTTGCGGTGGTGGTGCCGTCACCCACGGTGTCGTTGGTCTTGGTGGCAACCTCCTTCACCAGCTGAGCGCCCATGTTCTCGATGTTGTCCTCGAGCTCGATCTCCTTGGCGACGGAAACGCCGTCGTTGGTGATGGTCGGGGCACCGAACGTGCGCTGCAGCGCAACGTAGCGACCCTTGGGGCCCATGGTGACGGTAACGGCGTCGGCCAGAGTGTTGACGCCCTTGGCGAGCTTAGCGCGGGCATCGGTGTTGAACGTAATGTTCTTTGCCATGGTAGGTAATCCTCCAAAAGAAATGTGACTCGCGTCGCCGCTTCCGAGTCCTATGCGGCGGACGCGTTCAAAGACGAATCAGAGATTCTGACGAGACTAGGCCTCGACGACAGCGTAGATGTCGTCGGCGCGCATCAGCAGATACTTCTCGCCGTCGACCTTGACCTCGTTGCCACCGAACTTACCGTAGATGACAACGTCACCGACCTTGACGTCCATGGGGATGCGCTCACCCTTGTCGTTGACCTTGCCGGCGCCCACGGCAACGATGGTGCCGCGCTGCGGCTTCTCCTGAGCGTTGCTGGCGATATACAGACCAGAAGCGGTCTTCTGCTCGGCCTCGTCGGGCTTGACCAGAACACGATCTGCAAGCGGCTTCAAAGACGACATGCTTGTCTCCTCCTTTTTGGGCCGCGCGGTTATACCACGCGAATTAACCCTTTTTGTTTGCGTACGCGTTGAATGGTACCCACGAATGGCGGGTTATACAACACGGAGTCAAAAAATCTTATTTTTTGGCACTTAGATTTTCTGAATGCCGGGGGATAACTTAGCGGTGCCTCCCGTGTGGCTCCGGAGGGGCGGGGCATAAGGTTTCCTGCTCGGGCAGTCCTGCTCGCACGAAGGCCACATTAAGCGGCTTTCGGCTCGTGCGGAACTCGCGATAAACCTTATGCCCCGCCCCTCCGGAGCCACACGGGAGGCAGGTTAACTAATTCGAGCCCGGCATTCAGAAAAGTCAGTGCAGCAAAATGGCGATGCGGATAGCGACATGGGCATGGTTTTCGTTGCGTGCACGGGTCCCCTGGGGAGCACCGTGCATTTTTGGGAGTATTCAGCAAGCCAGGACGGCTGCATACACGCCGGACACACCATATTGGTCCCAAGGACGCCTTCGACCGGCGATTTGAGTCGGCAGGCAAACCCCGCCAGGACAAAAAGGCACGCTTCGCGCCGTACCGGAGCCCAAAATGACGTCAATCTCCGCAACGTTACTCAGCCGCAGCGGCACCGGCAGAGCTCGCGGTGCTGAATACTCCGTTTTTTGCACGGCACGGGCGGGGGTACATCAGGATCAGGAAGGACATCCCAGCCTTTTTATGCAATCTGTAATGGGAAGTATGCAAAACACCAAGAGATAGCATTGCTGGTGTCCAAATTGAGCGCGGGGCAGCAGCACCTCCGCCCCGCACCCAAATCCAACAGAGCAGGGACGCTCATGGCGGATCCCCACCAAAACGCAAACGCGGCTCGAGCGCTATCCCAAAAAGGCTGCCCGAGCCGCGCTTAACGGTACGGCATGATTATTAGCGCTCGTAAATCAAGTTGCCTGCCAGGTAGGTGGCCTGAACCTTGGTGGCCTGGAGCTCTTGGGGGTCGATGGTGAGCGGGTTTTGGTCCAGGACTACCAGGTCGGCATACTTGCCGGGCTCCAAGCTGCCGAGGTTTTGCTCGTCGCCTGCCGCATAGGCGCTACCCAGGGTGTAGTTGCGCAGGGCTGTAGCCGCATCGATGCGCTCGCTGGGAAGCCAGCCGCCCTCGGGCCAGTGGCTGCGAGGGTCTTGGCGCGTGATGGCCGTGTAGAGCACGTTCATGCTGGTAACGGCTGTGATGGGGCTATCGGTGCCGAAGGCTTGGCGGATGCCGCGCTGCTTATAGGTCGCAAACGGCCACATGATGCGGCTGCGCTCCAGGCCCAGGTCGCGCTCCGGGCCACCCGGGTCGAGCGTGATGTGGCAGGGCTGGCTCGAGGCAACGACGTTAAGCTTGCGCAGGCGATCGATGTCCTCGGGCAAGAGGTTCTCCAGATGCTCGAGTGTGTTATGGCCGTGCTGGGGCAGGCCGTACAGGTCGGCGGCCTCCTCGAAGATATCCAGCGCGGCATGAATCGCACCGTCGCCAATAACGTGGATGCGCACGGTGTGGCCGCGCTCCGCGGCAGCGAGGACCAGCTTGCGCATACGCTCGGCAGGAACCGTCAGACGGCCCTGGTCGCCCGGGAAGCGCGGATTGGTATAGGGCTCGGTGAGATATGCCGTGTGTTCGCTCGACACACCGTCGAAAAACTGTTTAAAGCCTTGCGCCGAGAGCAGCGCGTTGTTTGCGTAGCGGGTCTGGAGTTCTTCCAAGCGCGATTGGTCATCCAGCAGCGTGGGGAACAGATGGGCGCGGATGCCCAGCTTGCCGGCGGCTTGCAGCTTGTCGTAAACATCGTCGCGAATAAAGTCACAGCCCGGCATGGGCATGAGCGACATATCGCAGATTGAGGTGATGCCTTGCTCGGCCATACGCTTCATCTGGTCGGCGTAAGCGCTCGCGATGCGGTCCTCGCCCAGCCATTCAAGACAGCGCGGCAACAGCTGCATAGCAGCTGCCTCGTGAGCAATGCCCGTGAGCTCGCCGTTTGCATCCTTGTCGTAGCAGCCGCC
Organism: uncultured Collinsella sp.; assembly: GCA_900542965.1. GTDB lineage: Bacteria > Actinomycetota > Coriobacteriia > Coriobacteriales > Coriobacteriaceae > Collinsella. The sequence continues at coordinate 44,883 of UQPY01000003.1, read as the reverse complement.
CGCTGGTGGCTCGCTGTCGCGCGTGACGCCGAGTGCATCGAGTGCGCGGCTGTTGAGCCACAGCGTGTGCCCGTCGCCCGAATACATAACACAGGGACGATCGGGGAATGCCACATCGAGCGACGCCTTGGTAGGATGCTCGGGCGGGTCCCAACGGTAGTCGCGCCAGCCCTGCGTCACAACCCAAGCGTCGTCGGGCAGGTCCTGGGAAAACTCGAGCGCATGTTGCACCAGCGCCGCCTCGGACGTGCCCATATCCATGAGCATGTACGGCGAGGAACCGACCGAGGTATGGAAGAAGTGCAGATGAGCGTCATGGAAACCGGGGCAGACAAACTGCTCGCCGTAGTCGATAACCGACGTAGCGGCAGGAGCGGCGGCGATCACGTCATCGGGCGCACCGACTGCGACGATACGGTCGCCTGCGATGGCAATCGCCAGCTCGCGGGTGGTATCGATGCCGTCTTGCGCGGTAAAGACGTTCTTGGAGCGGATAATCCGATCGATATGTTGCATGGGCATCCCCATCTCTGGCAGGAAATTCAACACCCCCGAGTGTACTCCCCCGCCCTTGTAACAAAACCCCAAGCGGCAAACGGCAACTTTACCAGCCCTAGCGGCAGGTGGCATACTGGAGAGAGCCTGTACGATTTTGCGATCAACCCAGCAAGGAGCAAATCGACCATGACGAAGACCAAGGCACAGCAGATTATGGCGGCGACCGAGGCTCGCGCGGCTGACGACGTCACCGCGGCCATCCAAGATATCGCTACCGAGTTTGAACCATATATCATCAAGCAGCGCCGGCACTTCCATAAGCACCCGGAGCTGAGCCTCGCCGAGGAGCGCACGACCTCCGACATCGCCAACCAGCTCGACGCCATGAATATCCCCTACGAGCGTCCCCTTAAGACGGGCCTGGTGGCAACGCTTCGCGGCACCGCGCCGGATGCCTACCGCGAGGACGGCACGCCACGCCGCCGCATCCTGCTGCGCGCCGACATCGACGCCCTGCCCGTCACCGAGCAGACCGGCGAGGAGTTCGCCAGCGTCAACGAGGGCTGCATGCACGCCTGCGGCCACGACTGCCATATCGCCATGATGCTCGGAACGCTGCAGATCCTGCGCCATATGACCGACGACATCCACGGCGAAGTCCGCATCGTCTTCCAGCCCAGCGAGGAAAACGGCCAGGGCGCCAAGCTCATGATCGGCACGGGCGTGCTCGACGGCGTCGATGGTGCCTACGCCGCGCATATCTGGAGCGAGGTTGACGCCGGCACTGTAAGCTGCGAGCCCGGTCCGCGCATGGCCAATACCGACTGGTTCCGCATCGATGTCCGCGGCACCTCGTGCCATGGCGCCATGCCCCAGCGAGGTCACGACGCCGTCATGGTTGCCGCCGAGATTGTCAACGCCCTGCAGACCATCGTCTCGCGCGAAATCAGCCCCTACGAGCCGGCCGTCATCACCGTCGGCGAGCTGCACGGCGGCACCGCGCGCAACGTTATCGCCGGCACGGCCTACCTCGCCGGCACAGTGCGCACCTACGGCGATTCGACCCACGAGGAAATGCCGGAGCTTATGCGCCGCATCGTGGAGCATACTGCGGCCGCCTTGGGCGCCGAGGCAGAGCTCACCGACTACACCATCGCCAACTACAAGGTCGAAAACGATGCCGCCTCGAGCGAGCGCTGCCGTCAGGCTGTAATCAAGTGCCTGGGCCCCACCGGCCAAGGCCATTATCGCGGCACGCTTTCGGGCGAGGATTTTTCGGAGTACCTGCGTCGCGTACCGGGCGTGCTCGCCTTTGTAGGTACGCGCAACCCCAAGATTGGCGCCACGTACGCCCAACATTCCTGCTTCTACAAGATCGACGAGACCGTGCTGGCAAAGGGCTCCATGGTGGCCGCCCAGTATGCTATCGACTTTTTGGCCGAGCCCACGCAAGAGGAGCTCGACGGCCCCGCGATTACCGCGGTCGCCGAAACCAACCCCGATCTGGCCGCCAAGTTGCGCTCTGCCAAAGCGACGACCGCCGAGGCTCGCGACGCCATCCATGATGCCCGAACGGCTCGCCATGCCGCGATCAAGGGCATCCACGAAGCCCGCGCTGCTGCACGCCGCGAGGAGAAGCACGACGAGTAGTCGATTCGCTGGCATCTCGCAGTCATAGCCACATCGCGATGTCAAAGCGGGGGCGGACGTTTCGACACGTCCGCCCCCGCTCATTCTTCAAGCGCTATTTCTACTATTTCTACCCCGTCCCCAAATGGCAGACGGCATGGCTACTCGTCCTGAGGTTCCTCGTCGGAGCTTGGCTCGGACGCCGACTCAGGTGCAGGTGCCGGCTCAGGCTCAGGCGCAGGCGCAGGCTCGGGCTCAGATGCCGTCTCAGACTCGGGCGCCGGTTCAGGCTCGGTCGCGGGCTCGGGTGCTGGTGCAGGTGCCGGCGAAGCATCCGGAGCGCTGGAACCCGAAGGAGAGAACTTCTTCTCGAAGGGCAATACAAAAGTCAGAACGTCGTCCTTATCTTCATCGGCCCACTCGCTTGCATAGCGTGCGGCCCAATAGCCAACGGCACGGTGCTTGAGCATCTTGCCAAAGACCGTAAGAAATACGGTGACGAAAGCGACCAGCACCAAGAACAGCACGAGCGTGACGCCACCGCCGGTAACAATTGCTTCAATACCCGTAGGACGATAGTAGTAGCTATACATACCGACAGAGGCAATGGCGCCAAAGACGACCGTCAAGATCCATGTGACAACGTTGGCGACCAGGCCCGTCAAAAACTCGGGAAGGAACGAAGCACAGAACAGCTTGGTCTTGTTGTGCTTAAAGGCCGCCCAGACCTTATCGAGCGAAAACGCGCTCTCGACGCGCCCGGTCACCGCAAAGTGCATCACGGCAATGTCGGCGAACATCTTAAAGAAGACACCCAGAATCGCCGAGGCAATTAGCGCCAGGACAAGCAGGCCGAGCGAACCGAACAGCGCAGCCTCGAGCGCATAAGAGCCGTAATAAGAATACGAGCCCGCGGCGCCAATTACCACGCCCTCCACCAGCGAAAGCACTACACCGATAACGGGAATGGCAGCGATAACCTCGAGCACGACCGAGATAACGCTCGAAAAGACTCCGAGACCAAACGACGTGGAACGCATGAGTGGACGGTCCATGCCGTCATCGACCTTGAGCGAAAGATCACGGCCCCACTCAATACCAAAGCCGGAACCGCACACGCTCGCAATGCAAGCTGCCAAAAAGCCGATGGCAGCCGCAATGCCGCCAATAACGGGAATAAACAACACGAGCACCGACACAACGCAAATCAGCGTCGGCAAAAACGCGATTTGGCATACACGCTGAAGCACGCCCGGAGTCTTGGTCATATCTTGGAACGCCTGAGCCACACAGCCCTTTGGCACATTCGCCACGGGCGGCTGCGGAACAAACTGCTGGGGCTGAGGCTGTCCCTGGGGAGCGGGGCCAGCGGCACCGGCATTAGGAGCACCACACACGCCGCAGAACTTGTCGTTATCGCCCATGGGGGCGCCACACTGCGAGCAGAACATAGAATCATCCCTTCGTATCTTGAACGAATCACTTGGATCGCAAACGATGTCTTTAGCATCATTATTGCCCAATGTGGGGTCAAATACTCAAAGATGACCGATTTGCAAGGTACACGGCGCCAGCAGGCGGTTCGTTGAATACGTCTGTGCTAGTTCGTGCCGCGGAAACCCTTGCCGACGATCTCGGAGCTGTCGACAATCGTGATAAAGGCACCCGGATCGACTTCGCGCGCATAGCGGCGCAGCTGCACGGCCTCGCGACGGCTCAGCACGCTCATGATCACCGTCACGCACTTGCCCGAGAAGGCACCGTAGCCGCGGCTGATGGTCGCCGTGCGGTTGAGATGCTTGACGATAAACTCCTCGACCTTAAGGGGTTCGGAGCAAATGACCGTGCAGACCTTACGAAGATGGATGCTCTCGATGGCCTTATCGACGACGAGCGTCTTGGCAAACAGACCAAGCACGCAGTACAGGCCGACGCGCGGGCCATACAGGAAAGCCGCGATGGTCACGATGCCGATATCGACCAGCAACAGGGCACGGCCGATCTCGAGCGTCGTGCGGCGCTTGAGGATCATGGCAAGGATGTCGGTGCCGCCCGTCGAGGCGCCAATGTCAAAGACAATGGCACTGCCCAGCGCCGGCAAGATGACGGCAAAACACAGGTCGAGCCACATATCGCCCGTCATCGAAACATCCGTCGGAATGAAGAGCTCAAACAGCGAGACGTAGGCCGAAAGCGCAAACGAAGCGAAGACGCTCCACAGAATCGCCTTGCGCTCCAAAAAGATAAAACCCAGGATGACCAGGACCGCGTTGATAATCCACATAAAGACGCCGACGGGCAGAGTCGGGAACAGCGTGGAAAGAATGACCGACACGCCCGAGGTGCCGCCGAAGGCAAAGTGATTGGGCGTTTTAAAGGCTACGATGGCAAAGGCCGTGAGGATCAGGCCCAGGTTGAGCTCGGCAAAAAAGCGCGGAAAGCCTGGTTCCTGGCTGCGCTTGCGGCCGGCGCGCTCGCCACGTTCGATATCTTCGCGACCGACAACGCGCTCCATCGGCACCACGGGAGGACGATGCACCTCCTCGGCAGCACGCGATGCCGCCTCTGCCGCAGCGGCCTCAATCGCCCATGCCTTGCTTTCGGTCTCGTGTTCGTCAGCCATTACGGCAACCCCTCGTTAACAATTTAGAAACAATGCGCCCATTAGGGTAACGCGGAACGTAACGAATGCAACCCTTAGTTAGACGAGCGGTATGCCTGCATCGGGGGCATACAAATAACGGCCGGCCGCACTTTTGCTTGCGCGGTCGACCGTTTAGCGTTTTCGCAGGTAAAACCTATCGAAACAAACCTATCCCTATTTGGTAGGTTACTCGTGCTGGCTGGTGCGGTGCTCGTACTCCTCGGGGGTGATGACATCCTCGATGCGCAGGTTGACGCCTGCCACCTCAAGGCCGGTCATCGCGGCCAGACGCTCGGTGACGCGCGCCTTAACGTCGTCAAAGATCGCAGGCGCATAGGCGCCGTACTCGATGATGACCGAGATGTTGACGACCACGCGGTTGTCGTCGGTGACCTCGACCGTCACGCCCTTGGTCAGGTTCTCGGCACCAAACTGCTCCTGCACAAAGTGCATGAGGTTACCCTTCATACCCAGAACGTGCGGAACCTCGCGGGTGGCCATGGCAACGATCTTCTCGATCACACCGTTGGAATAGGTCAGCGAGTCCTCGGACTCATCCGCTTCCTCGTCGTCCTCATCAGCATCGGACTCGGCCTCGACGAGCGCCTCGTCCTCGAGCGTCACATCCTCGGCCTCGGCGGTGACGGTCTCGTCTGCCTCGAGCTCGGTATCGGCTACATCGACCTTCGTATTAAAAGCCATGGTTCCTCCTTATGCCTGCCGCGGATGCGACAGTCGAATACATATTAGCGGCCGCTAAACAGACGGCCGAAGAAGTTGACGATCCCGTTTTCGCCGTCGCGAATTTGGCCGATCACGGCGCCGATCAGCACGAAGAATGCAATGACGAGCGTGTCCCACAGGCCGAGCGTGAGCACCAACACGGCGAGGATAAAGCCAGCGACGGCACCGAGCGTGGTGTTGGGATGACGCACAGCATAGCCCCAGATGGCAGCGCCCGTACCCTTGATGAGACCCATGGCCTCGTCAAAATCCACGGCTGCCGCGTCTTGTAACTCGGTTGCCTCTGCTTTGGAATCAACAGGTTCGTTCGCCGGCGTGGCGCTCTGGTCAATCGTCAGGCGCGGCGTACGAGCGGTCTTATCCTGATTGGTATCACTCACCGGAAACCTCCACGGTCTGGACGGTAGTCTTGGACGGCAAAAAACGAACGCGTGCGGTCGTGCCCGGCGTGCCAAGCATGGTGTCGCAAGCTTCCTCGATGCGCCGCTGCATCGCAGTAGCCAGAGATGCCACGTCCTTATCGTCAAGCGCGATGGCGTCGACCTTAAAACAGACGCGCGATTCGTCGGAGCCCTGTACGCGCGCCTCGACACGCTCGATCATCACGCGGTCGTCGCGCTCGGCAGCAGCCCTGGCACACGAAGAAAGCGCCGCGAGCGTGACCTCGATATTGCGCTCCCCCGCCGGATGCACGCAGGACGGCTCGCGACGAGCAAACATCAGGCGGAAGAAGCTTACCAGCACGCCGATCGCCACAACTCCGCCGCATGCCGTCACGACAATGCGCGGCATGGGGTCGCGCATCAGCAGCATAAAGCGATACGTATACGGCCCCCAAAACTGGCAGACAAGCGTACCCAGCGCCACGATGGTGGCGGCAAGATACACGATCGCTAGGGCTCGTTTGAGTACGCGCACGCGGCGCTCCCTTCAAATCTCGGCTCTCGAAATGCAAAACGGTTCGCATCATTATAAAAGAGCCGGGTCCGGTGCTCTACGCACGCGGATCCGGCTCATCTATTCCACGAGGCTTGCATGCTCGCTTCATTATGCCCAGATATGCACGGCTTAACCCGTGCGGGCGCTACTCCTCCTCGAGGGCAGCGATGACCTCGTCGGTCATGTCCATGGTGCTGTAAACATCCTGGACGTCGTCGAGCTCCTCAAGACGGTCGATGAGGCGCTGAACCTTCTTGGCGTCGGCGCCGGAGACCTCGGTCGGGGTGGTCGGGACCATGGTGGTCTCGGAGCCCTTGACCTGGACGCCCTGCTCCTCGAGCGCCTTGGAGACAGCCATGACCTCGTTGGCAGTAGTCCAGACGATCCACTCCTCGCCGGCGTCCTCGTAGTCCTCGCCGCCGGCCTCGGCGATGGCCATCATGAACTCATCCTCGTCACCGGCAGCACCGTTGGCGATCATGGTCTCCTTCTTGGCGTTCTCGTCCAGGATCTCCTTGGCGACGACGATCTGGCCCTTGCGCTCAAACTGGAAGGCGACGGAGCCGGAGGTGCCCAGGTTGCCACCAGCGTGGGAGAAGGCGGAACGGACATCAGCGGCGGTGCGGTTGCGGTTGTCGGTCAGGCAGTCGACGTAGACGGCGACACCGGCAGGACCGTAGCCCTCGTACACGATGTTCTCGTAGACGGCGGCGTCAGCACCCGAACCAAAAGCCTTGTCGATAGCGGACTTGATCTTGTCCTTAGGCATGGACTGAGCCTTGGCCTTGGCAACGGCAGCGGCGAGGCTGGCGTTGTTCTCGGGCAGCGGGTCACCGCCGAGACGGGCAGCAACGGTGATGTTGCGGCTGAGCTTGGAGAAGAGGGCGGAACGCTTGGCGTCCTGCGCGCCCTTACGATGCTTGGTTGTGGCCCACTTAGAGTGTCCGGACATACGTGTCTCCTATCGGTTTCGACCTAAAGCCCAGCGCAGATGCTCGGGCAATATAAACAAACGTCGTTATGATATACCTACTGGCCTGCGAGATAAACCCCAAAATGAAGGCGTCGTGATGATGGCCCCTTTGGTGCAAAGAAACCTGACCTCAATGCACCAAGTTAGAACCAGAGGAAGTCGCTGCGGGTGACGGTGGCGCCGATGGCGAAGGGCATGCAGGCGATGACCGGATACAGGTAGCGCATGTAAGTCGAGCCGTTGCACGGGCCAATCAGGCACACGGCGAGCACGCCCAACAGCGGCACCCAGATCGCCAGCGCACGCCATGAATGACGACGCAGCAGGTAGACCACCACGGCGATCATGATCCACACATAGGTGGCCGAGCTCATGGTGAGCGAAATAAACGGGATGCGCTGCACCGCCACACGGTACAGATTGATCAGATGGTCACACCAGCGCACCACGTTGCTGTCAACCGGATGGAAGTCGAAGTACTTGAGGTTGTCGGGACGCGCCATAATCTCGGCACTGCGCGCCGTGCTGTAGACCCAGGCATCGCGCGCGCTCGGATAAAAATAACCATAGTAGTTATTGATAAGCGCCGAAATATAGCACTCGGGATCCTTCTTAAACATCTGGGCCCATACCTCAAAATAGGCATCGATGTCCTCCTGCGAGGCATACTCGTTAAAGCAGTTCTTGACGGCATCGGACTTGTCGGGGTTGTAGCGGCGGCCCAGGTTCTCGTACTTGAGCACACGGTCGATCACGGCACGTTCTTCGTCGGTCACCAAGCCGTCGCAAGGAGCCTCCACAATGGTGCCGTCCTCCTTAACCGTGGGGTTGACGCCCGAGTTGAGGCCGTCGTGCTTTTGGACGAAACGAGCCGTCTGCTGGAACGGAATCGAAAGGATTTCGCGCTTGGAGCCGGGCGTAATGTCGTGCGCCGGCATAAAGACCTTGGTGAAGTACATATTAGAGGCAAGGCAGAGCGCGAGCACCGCGAGAACGCCAACCCAGCGGAAACGCGGGATGGCGCCCGAAGGCGCAGCGCCAGTCTGCTTGGCTGCACGACGAGCCACATGCACGTCCCATACGCAAAACGCCGCCGCGATTACGCATGCCGCCAGGGGAAACACCAGGCCGCCGTTGCGCAGAAACGTGGAACCCATGGCGCCCAGAGCGAGCAGCAGCCAGTCGTGGCGCGCAAAGAGCACGGGGGCTTTCTCGCCCGCTCGCTCGACATTGGCATCACGACGGGGCAAGCCACATGCCACGAGTTTGACGGTCTGTACCAGCAGCACCAAGAACGCGTCGGCAAAGAGCACGTCTTTGGTGAGCAACGCCGCGTAGTTAGAGAACATCGGCATAAACGCAAAGAACAGCAGGATCGCACCGCGAACCGGCAGGCTCACGCCCAATTTGCGCAGCGACGAAATGGAATACGCCATGCAGGCGGCCGTGATGACGAACTGAGCACAGGTGTAGATGGCAAGACCTGCGTTAGCGCTGTTGAACAGTGAAAGCCCCAGCTGGACGCACGAACCGATGATAGCCGTGTGCACCACGGGGTGATGTCCGTTGAGCAACACATTGGGATTAAGCAGACGCAGGTAGTCACTCGTGCCGTTGGGGTAGTTGAACCACTGGCGAATCTGCGCACCCGTATCTCCCATAAAAAGACCGGGCAGCGAAGCGATAAGCGTGGGCGCCCAGGCGATCATAAGCACCAGGAAGGGCCCGGCAAAGGGATGGACCGAGAGCACAGCGTGAGTCACACGCCATACGCGGCCAAAGTGCGCTTCGGAAAACGGGATGCGTCGGGAGCTCAGCCAATCTAGACACTCAAAGACAAGGTAGAAGGCAACGACCGCCAAGAGCATCCAGCCCGCGCCGCCAATCCAGGCGCAGATGATGCGGGCTTTGTCGCCAAGGACAATCTCGGCCGAATCGGTGAGATCGTAGCTGCGGCCGAACACCATGCAGACGGCAAAGAACAGCGACGGAAGAATCACCGATGGACGCCAGGTGTCGCCACGGCCAAAGAACACGTAGCGAAACGGCAAGGTGAGCAGGCAGGCAAGTGCAAGCAGCATGACCGCGTCGGTATGGCCGGCAAACGATAGGAGCACCTCGTAGCACACGTACAGCATGCCCGAGGCTTTGGGGTCAATCGCCAAGACTGCGTTGCTCGACACCGGGGCGGGATCGATGGAAAACGCCGTGGTCGCCAACAGCGCGAGCAAAAATGCGATGAGCGTCTGCTTGGCGGGGTAGCGCTTAAACCAGACGATGCGGGCAGCGTCGCGCGCAGCCGTTGTGGAGAGATCGGAATCCTTCACAGTCCAAAGAGCCTTTCTAGAAACCTGCCAAAAAGGGACAGGTTTATTTTGGCAGGTTTTATCTGGGGAAACGTTACGGTTCTGTCATCGTTGCCCAGCGAATCACTACAAAGGTGCCTGTCCCCTTTGTGGTAGTTAGGCGTCGAGGTAGATGCGCTGGGGTTGGTTGCGGCGACGAGCAAAGATGATGAGCGCCAGGCCCGCGATTACGAGCGGCAGGCTCAGCAGCTGGCCCATGGTGATGACGCCGCCCAGCAGATAGCCCAGCTGCGCATCGGGCACACGCACAAACTCAATCAAAAAGCGAACGATGCCGTAACCCATCACAAAGACGCCCATAAACGTGCCTTGGGGCAGTAGCGGCTTTTTGCGGCTGAGCACCTGCAGAATGCAAAAGAGCACGATGCCCTCGAGGAATGCCTCGTAGAGCTGGGAGGGATGGCGCGGCATATCACCCGCGGTGCCGTCAAAGATCACGCCCCAGGGCAGATCGGTCGGCTTGCCCCACAGCTCGCCGTTGACAAAGTTGGCGCAGCGTCCCAGACATAAGGCCAGCGGAGCACCGATAACGGCAAGGTCGGCGATGGTCCAGGCGTCGAGCTTGTACATGCGGCACACGAGCACGCCGCCGATGATGCCGCCCACCAGGCCGCCATGGAAGCTCATGCCGCCTTCATTGGTAGCAAAGATCTCGAGCGGATGCGCCCAGTAGTAGCCGTCGCCGTAAAAGATGACGTAGAACAGGCGGGCGCCAATGATAAGGCCAAAGACCACGCCGACCACGACACTCGTCAGGTCGTCGACCGTAATGTCAAAACCCCAGCGACGCTGCGTGCGGTACATGACGACCGCCGTGAGCAGGGCGCCGACCACGTAGGCCAGGCCGTACCAGTAGATGGTGATGGGGCCCGCCGAGATCGCGACAGGATCAAGCATATGGTAGAAGTCGTTGAGCATGTCGACCCTCCTGCTCCCTACATACAAATGCGGCCGCGGGCCTTGCGCTCGCAGCCGCATATTTGGGCGTAACGTCTATGCGGAGTATGCCGTCCGCAGCTTTCGCATCTTAGAACGGCGCGTACTCGTCGTACAGGTCCTCGGCCTCGCCGGAGGCATTGACCTGCTCAACGCGGGTAACGCCGGGCACATGCTCCTTCAGGATACGCTCAATGCCCATGGACAGGGTCAGCGAGCTCATGGGGCAGCCGGCGCAAGCGCCCTGCAGCTCCAGTTTGACGACACCCTCGTCGTCGACGCCCACATACTCCATATCGCCGCCGTCGGCCTGCAGGTTGGGGCGAATCTCTTCAAGAACCTTCTTAAGCAGCTCTTCGTTAACAGCCACAGGGGCTCCTTTCTCACAATAACGCGGGCACGCCCGCGGACAGAAGCTATGTTACTACAGCCATGTACCCGCTCACGAGCCGTCCATGCGCGCAGACGCGACTTTCACGAGTAGTCAATTTGGGACGGGGCTCTTTGAGCTGCGTTCGTCGCCAGATAGCGACAACGCATATTACTGCTGAGCCTGTCCCCCGGTACCAATCTGGACATCGACGATGACCTGGCGGTAGCTGATGCCGCAGGAGTCGAGAATGCGGCGACTGATACGGCCGTCGTCGGTGTCGGCATACTTATTGTCCAGGTAGACGACCTCGCCCACGCCCACCTGCGCCAGGATCTTGGCGCAGTCGTGGCACGGGAACAGCGTGACGTAGACCGTGGAACCCTCAAGGTCTTTGAGCGAACCGCGGTAGTTGAGTACGGCGTTTGCCTCGGCATGCACCACGTAGTTGTGCTTGTCCTGCAACGGGTCATCGCTCGTTCCCCACGGGAAAAAGTCGTCGTTGAGCGCCGAGGGTGTACCGTTGTAGCCCACCGAAAGGATGCGGTGGTTGGTGTTGGCGATGCACGCACCCACCTGCGTGTTGGGGTCCTTGCTGCGGCGCTGCGCGGCGATGGCCACGCTCATAAAGAACTCGTCCCAGCTAATGACGTCCAGGCGCTTGCCTGACGAAGTTTGATGAAGATCGTCCGACATGGCAGACACCTCCGTAATCGCAATAGTTTGACCCATTGTAGCAGGTGAAAGGCGGAGGCGTTTGTCCCACCGGCGCCCTCACTTTTACACGCGGCGGGGCTTTTGGTTGATGCGGTAGAGCTCGGCCAGCCCTCGCAACGTCAGCGCGTAGTCGACCGTCAGACTGTGACCGACCAGCGACGCAAGTGCCTCGGCATCGTCGCCGGTAATGACGATGGGCACGTCGCCCTCCCCCGCGGCCTTGGTCGCGCGCATCTCGGCGAGCACCATGTCGAGCATGCCGTCGATGCGGGCTACCTCGCCCAAGACCACGCCCGAGCGCATGGCCTCGCGCGTGTTGCGGCCGATCACATGCGTGGGCGCCGAAGGCTCGACCTGCGGCAGACGCGCCGCAGCGGCCGAGAGCGAGCGGGCGCCGAGCGCCAGACCCGGCGCGATGACGCCGCCCACAAAGGTACCGCACGCGTCGATGACCTCGATATTGGTCGTCGTGCCCAGGTCGATCACGATGCACGGAGAGCCGTAGACGGCACGGGCCGCCACGGCATCGGCGATGCGGTCGGGGCCGATCTCGGCCGGGTCGTCGTAGTGCACGGGCATGCCGGTCTTGAGGCCCGGCCCCACGGTGAGCACGCGCCCCGTGCAGGTACGGGAAAGCGCCGCCTTCCACGGGCGCTCGAGCGCCGGCACCACGCAGCTCAGCACGGCCGCCGTGGGCACGAGCGCGCCGGGCATGCCCGCATCAGCCGCCAGCGCGGCCATAACTTGAGCGAGACGCATACGCGCTTCGTCGGCCGTAATGCTCGATGGCGTCGTGATCTCGCACGTCGCAAGCGGGCATTCCTGCGCCGCGGCCGAATCCTCTGCAAACAGGCCAAAGCGAATGAACGTGTTACCCACGTCGACCGTCAATATATATGCGCACCCATTAAGCATCGTCGGCGCTCCTTTCGTCTGCCCAGCAGTATATCGCCTACCTAAACCAGTCATCCCAAAATGACTAGGTTGCGGCTATACTGATGCGCGGTCGTTTGCGAGCTCACGCGACGGCCTTTGGTAACCCGACTTCCCGCGCCGCATCCGTAGCGGCGCTCCCGGGGGAAGCGGATATACGCAAAGGAGTTCAATATGAGCAATCCCTCGAACCGCGCCTCGATGCGCGGGCAACTCACGCTGCGCGGTGTCGTCATCGGCGTCCTTGGCTGCGTGATCATCACGGCAAGCTCGGCCTACACGGCCCTCAAGATGGGCGCCCTCCCCTGGCCAATCATTTTCGCTGCCGTCATCTCGCTGTTCTTCCTGAAGCTCATGGGCAACGCCAGCCTCAACGAGGCCAACGTCACCCACACCATCATGTCCGCGGGCGCCATGGTCGCCGGCGGCCTGGCGTTTACCATCCCGGGCGCCTGGATGCTGGGCTATGCCGACCAGATCAGCTGGCTCGACATGTTTATCGTGGCGCTCGCCGGCACCATCCTGGGCCTGCTGGCCACCGCGCTCATCCACCGTCACTTTATCGTGGACGCCGCGCTGGAGTTCCCCACCGGCAACGCCGCAGCTCAGACCCTACGCGCCACCGAGGCCGGCGGCAAGACCGGTAAGCAGCTCTTTGGCTCCATGGCCATCGCAGGCATCTACAGCGTGCTGCGCGACGCCCTGGGCGTGGTGCCCAGCATGCTGTGCACGCTCAACATCCCCGGCGTGACCTTTGCCATCTACAACTCGCCCATGCTGCTGTCCATCGGCTTCCTCGTGGGCTTCGCCCCGGTCGCTTTCTGGTTTGCCGGCGCCCTGTTGGGCAACTTTGGCATCATCGTGGGCGGCACCGCTGCCGGTCTGTTCGACGTTATGACTGCGCAAGGCATCGTCAAGTCCCTGGGCATGGGCCTCATGATGGGCTTTGGCGTCGCCGTCGTCCTCAAGGACATCCTGCCGCAGGTCGCCGGTATCGTCCGCGGTCTTGCCGCCGACAGCTCCACCGACACCGACGAGCAGTCGCTCATCTCGGGCTCCCTTAAACTCGACGCCGGCATCATCGGCCTGGGCGCTGCCGCCATCGCCGTGATCGTCGCCATCGCGCTCGACCTTGGTCCCGTCCCGGCCGTCATCGTGACGCTGTTCACCTTTGTCACCACCATCATGAGCGCACAGAGCTGCGGCCAGACGGGCATCGACCCCATGGAGATCTTTGGCCTCATCGTTATGCTCATCGTGGCTGCCTTCGCGCAGCTCGCGCAGGTTAAACTGTTCTTTATCGCCGGCATCGTGGCCGTAGCGTGCGGCCTTGCGGGCGACGTCATGAACGACTTTAAGGCCGGCGCCGTGCTGGGCACCAACCCGCGTGCACAGTGGGTCGGCCAGGCCATCGGCGGCATCGTGGGCGCCCTGGTCGCTGCCGCCGTCATGGTCGCGCTCGTAACCGCCTATGGTCCGGACGCCTTTGGACCCGACAAGAGCTTTGTGGCCGCGCAGGCAAGCGTCGTCGCCACCATGGTCTCGGGCATCCCGAGCGTGCCGTGGTTTGCGGGCGGCTTTATCGCCGGCATCGTCATGTACTGGCTCGGCATTCCGGCCATGATGATCGGCCTGGGCGTGTACCTGCCGTTCTACATGTCACTCACGGCATTCCTGGGCTCCTGCGTCAAGCTCGCCTACGATAAGTGGTCCGCCCACCGCGACGCCACCGCTGGTCTTTCTGACGAGGAAAGGGCTGCCAAGGACGCCGCCTTCCAGGAACAGGGTCTGGTTGTCGCCAGCGGCCTGCTCGGCGGCGAGTCCATCGTCGGCGTTATCCTGGCGTTTGTCTCCGTCGGTCTGAGTCTGCTGGGATAAGCTGAGCAGCTGCTCGACAGCAACCATATTGCCTACGATTTGCCCGGTCGGTAGCTTTCGCGGCTACCGACCGGGCTTTTTGATACCAACGCAAAGAAAGGCCGACGTGCTGCGTATGACAGCGCGCCGGCCTTATCGTTTGGGTATCGAGACGGTCCCGCTATGAATTGAAGTTCACTGCAGAGCCGACGCCCGAATCACTACATGTGCTTGCGACGACGATCGCCCAGCGTCACGCCCGCGGCCACGAGCGTAATACCGCCGATAACGAAGACCTCGCCCGCAAGCGCGGAGGTATCACCGGTCTGGGCGAGCGCAGCGTCCGCAGCCTTCTTCTTGGCGACAGGAGCCTTTGCAGCAGCCTGCGCAACCTGAGCCTTGGCCTGCGGCTCAGCCTTGGGATGATACTTGTCGTACTCGGTCTGCGCGGCAGCCAGGGCATCCTTGGCATCGCCAAGCTCGGCAAGCGCGGCGGCATAGGCGTCGTTGGCATCGGACAGCTTGGCATCGGCATCGCTCAGAGCAGCCTTGAGACCAGCGGCGGCATCGACGGCAGCCTTATAGCGAGCGTAAGCAGCGTTCAGCTTGACCAGCTTCTCGTTGCCCGTCGTGCCCGCGGCAAGGGATGCCTTGTGGTCGACAGCCTCAAGATCAGCCTTGAGTGCCTCGTCGTTGGCAAGCTCTGCCTTGGCCTTGACGATATCGAGGTTCGCATCGACGACGGCTTCGTTGGCGGCCTCGAGCTGCTTCTGGGCATCGGCGACACTGGCCACGGCAGCGTCGCGGGCGGTCTTGGCGTCGTCGACCGCTTTTTGGGCTCCAGCGAAGCGCTCGAAGGCCTTGTTCGCGGTAGCCAGCTCACCCTCGGCAGCCTTGACCTTGGCCTGCGCATCGGACACAGCCTGCGCCTTGGCGGCAACCGCCTGCTTGGCGTCCGAAAGAGCAGTCGCGGCCTGGACATCTTCGGCCTGGGCCTTGTCTACACCAGCCTGGGCAGTGTCGTCGGCCTTCTTGGCATCGTCAAGCGTGCCCTGCTTGTTCGCAAGATCCGTCTTGGCGGCATCGCACTTGGCGGCAAGGTCCTTGACCGAAGCGGTAGCGTTGTCATACGCCTCTTTGGCCTGATCGGACTTTACCTTGGCAGCATCGCGGGCGCTGCGAGCCTTCGCCTTTTGAGCAGCGGCATCGGTTGCCTTTGCCTTGCCGTCAGCAAGCGTGACGTTTGCCTTATCGAGAGCTGCCTGGGCAGTAGCGGCCTCGCCCTTGGCGGCGTTGAGCTTGGTCTTGGGCGTATTGACGTCGATACCCTTGAGTTTGGCTTCGGCGGCGGTGTAGGCGGACTTGGCGGCAGCAGTAGCGGACTGAGCCTTCTCGTACTCGCCCTTGGCGGTGTTCATGTTCACATCGGCTGCGGTGAAAGCGTCCTGGGCGGCATTCTGCCCGTTTACAGCTGCGAAGTAAGCTTCCCTAGTAGTTCCAAAATTCTTCTGCGCCTCGGCGAGCTTGCCCTGAAGCTCCTTGAGTTGCGCCTTCTGCGCCTGCGTGCCGCCAGCGTTATAGGCGGAATCGATGTAGTCGTTCAGGAGCTTCTTGAACTCGGAGACAGTGAAATCAGCCTCACTGTCAAAAGAGCTGTAATCGAAGATTGTTACCTCGGAATCGGTGTTCTTACCGCTACCGGTCGCGGTGCCGATAGCCTTCGTGCCGGCATCGATGATGTTGAGATAGTGCCCGCACTCATGGTAGATGCTGCTGTAGTGCTGGTAGATATAGTAGGAATCATATCGATGGTTTCCAAGGTCACTATTCTTCTCGACGTACTTATCGAATGCCTCTTTTTCCCGAGTGTAGAGACCGGTATATGGCCAGCCAAGCGTATCCTCGGTCTCGCCGCCGGTATATGCGCCGCCGCCGCCGGCAAGATTTTCTCCATTGTCCCAGTAGCAGCCCGAGTGCCCCCAGATGTTCGATGAATATGATACATTAAGGGCGGCTGCCGCAGTCATGCGGAGGCTGACGCTGAGCGCCGACTGACCGTTCGCCTTGCGGAGGTTGTTCTGGGTGTCGAGATATGTCAAGGCGTTGCGCATCTGCTCCAGGGAGAGCGGGTTGGTGTCGCGAGACATGTCATGATCGACGTACTGGTCATACCATTCGGCCTTGTCAGCGGCACCGGTCAGCATCGATACGGCTTCCTGGGCGTTCTTTTTCTGTGTGGCTGTGAACTGGCTGCCGCCGATGATGTAATTCATGAAGCCGAATATGCCCTGGCTGATGACTTCCTGGTCAACGGTCATGTTCGACTTGAGGTCGGCAATCTGCTGCTCAAGAGCCTCAACCTGGGCATTAGCAGCGTCATAAGCCTTTTCCGCGGCGGCTACTTCAGCACGGGCTTGATCGAACTCGTCGCGCTTCTGCTGGCGAACCTCGACGAGTCGGTCGTACTCCGCCTTCTTGTCGGCCTCGGTCTGCTGAGCCTGCTCGTATGCCGTCTTCGCAGCGTCACGCTTACTGGCCGCGTCCTTGTACTCCTTGTTTGCAGCATCGTATGCAGACTGGGCAGATGTCACGGCAGCGTTGGCGGCGTTGGCCTTCTCCTGCGCGGCGGTGACGGTAGTCTGCGCAGCCTGCAGGTTCGCCTGTGCGGTGGCGTCTGCAGTCGTCGCGGCTTCGAGCGCGTCCTGCGCGGTCTTGAGCTCACCGGCAGCAGCGATCTTGGCGGCCTCAAGCGCGCTCAGGTCAACACCCGTACCCGAGACGGCAGCATCGAGCGCGGCCTGCGCCTGGTTGAACTTCTGCTGGGCGTTATCGCGCGCGGTGGTTGCGACTGCGAGAGCAGCGGCAGTCTCCTGCTTCTTGGCCTGGGCAGTCGTCAAAGCTGCCTCGGTATTCTGCTTTTCCTGCTGAGCGCTGGCCTCGGCAGCCTTGGCCTGGTCCAGATTGTCCTGTGCAGTAGTAACGGCCTTATTGGCGTCATCGAGCTTTGCCTGCGCGTCCTCGACGGCCTTCTTGGCGGCCTCGTACTCGTCCATACCCATGGCCTCGAGCTTGGCCTGGGCATCATCGAGGGCCTTCTTGGCCTCATCCTGCTTTGCCTTGGCGTCCTTGAGCGCCTGGGTCTTATCCTCGACACTCTTGTTGGCCTGTTCGAGCTGATCGTTCAGGTCGCCCAGCTTCTTCTGCTGCTGCTCGGTCTTTTCGACGGCCGCTTTAAGCTCGTCAATCTTCTCCTGAAGCGCGGCTACCTCGGCCTCGTTCTGCTCGGCGGCGTTATCGGTCACGGCCTGCGAGGCCTGATTCTTTTGCTGCTGCGCCTGCTTTTGAGACTGGCCCGCCGCGTCGGCCTTCTTCTGGGCGGCATCGTAGGCGGCCTGAGCGTCCTTGAGCTGCTTTGCCGACTCCTCGGCCAGCTGGGCAGCCGTCTTTACGACCGCTTGGTTACCGGCGGCAACGGTGTTCTCTACAGAACTACCCATTACAGTCTGAAATAGGCCATCGATAAATTTCGATGGCGAGCATTCGGCGCATTGCCTACGATACGGGCAAGCCCCGAGGGGCCGCCGATCGGGCACCTCCGGATGGCCGTCTGCCCCTGCCCCGTAGAGGGCCCGGGGGGTGTTGCCACCGGGGGCGCTCGCCGCTCCGGACGACTGATAGGAAACTGCCGGGCGCAAGCGCCACGGCCAGGTAATGTGGGTGTCGCAGGGAGGGGTTCCGATCGGCCTACCGATTGGAGGATAACACCGTGGCACCACCTAGAATGCCGGAAGCCGTCATCGGGCTCGATGTCGGGAAATCGTCCCACTGGGCATGCGTCGCGACCCGGGACGGCGAGATACTGCTGAGCGCCCCCGTCGCGAACAGGGAGGGCGATCTGGACTCGCTGTTCGGCCGCTTCCCCGACGCGCTCGTGGTCGTCGACCAGTCGCGCAACATAGGCGCCCTCGCGCTCGCCCGCGCCAAGGCGGCCGGGATGTCGGCGGCGTACCTGCCGGGACTCGCGGCACACGGGGCCGCCAGGCTCTTCGCCGGCGACGCCAAGACCGACGAGCGGGACGCAATGGTCATCGCGAAGACGGCGCTGGGCATCCCCGACGCACTCCTGCCGGTCGGGGATCCGGGCCCGACGGTCGCGGCGGCGAGGGCGCTGGCCGCCCAGAGGAACTTCCTGACCTGCGAGAACACTAGGAATAAGAACCGGCTGCGCAGCATCCTGCTGGAATCGTGCCCCGCCTTCGAGGCGCTGGTCGACCTGTCCGACGGGCCCCAGCTGAGGCTCATGGCATCCCTCGGCGGGGCCTGGTCGGTGGCCGACGCCGGGCCCCGCAGGGCGGCGGCGCTCACGCGCGGGGCGGCGCGCGGTAAGATCGAGGCCCTCGTCCGCTCGACAACCTCCTCGACAAGGCCGGATGCGTCGGTCGTCGCCGCCGAGGACCGGGCGGTGAAACTGCTCGCGCGCAGGATATCCGAGAACTCGGCGGAGATCGAGGCGATCACGGCGGAGATCTCCGCCCTGCTCGAGGGCGACGATACCTACCGATGCCTCCTGACGGTGCCGGGCATCGGGCCCAAAACCGCTTCCGAGCTTGCGATCTCCATCGACATCGAAGACTTCCCCAGTCACGACAGGCTCGCGTCGTACTGCGGCCTGGCGCCGCGCAACCGCCAGTCGGGAACCTCGATCTCCTCGGTGACGGCATCGCGCCAAGGCAACAAGAGGCTGAAGAACCTGCTCATATTCTCATGTAACTGCCTTACCCGGACAGAGGGGAGATGGGGCGACTACTACACCAGGTGCCGGGAGCGGGGCATGTCGCACGGCAAGGCGCTCAAGGCGCTGGCGCGAAAGAGACTGAAGGTCATCTACGCGATCATGCGGGACAGGGTGCCCTACGCCGCCTAGTCGAAGCGCTCCGAACAGATTGGAGCCCATCGGCCGAAAGGCCTGGCGTTAGCATGTCGCGATTCAATCTCGAAAACAGCATTGCCCAGTTGACAAAACTATAGGAACACCCCCCCCTGAACAGAATCGCCGTTATCGGTTGACGGTGCGGCGATTGCCGCCAGCGGCGACATGAGCGGCTGAGCGATGAGGCCCGCCGTCAAAACGGTTGCGACGGCGCGGTTAGCAACGCCCTTGACGTTGACGGCCTTGGCCCGAGGCTCAAAGTGTTGTGGACTGTAGTTTGCCATGGCTTTCTCCCTTTGACACGGATGTATCCATACGTATCAAACGGTAGCTGTCGATTTTTGAATTCTGTTGCGCAACATTGACGACCAGCGTATTTTTTGAAATTCACGCTCTCGTGCTTCACAGTTTCGTCACATTTGAAGGAGCTGGTGCATCATATTCTCGCGGGATGGAATTGAGCCTGTGATTTGCATTTGCTCCCGCGTCATCCGCCCTATCGGATTCCGCATCCAACAGACACCCCGCCCGCCACGGTGTAGAGTTAGGACAACGGGCGCGTTGCGCGGACCGCGCTGGAACGAGGTGGACATGGAACTCGACAAACAACAGATCAAGCGACTACGCGAACGCCATCACCGGCGCCACGGCATCCGCCCTGCCCATAGTGAGGCTGCCGAGCAGACTGGTCGCTTTTTAAAGCGCGCGTTCAACATTCGCGAGGGACGCGCGCCCTATCACGTGATCCGCAAGCGTTTTGTAAACGGGGCGCGTCTGACTGGCTCTCACCTGTGTATCCTCATCATCGCCATGCTCATCGCAAGCATCGGCCTCGATATCGATTCGGACATCGCCATCGTGGGCGCCATGCTCATCTGCCCGCTTATGGGATCGGTCCTTGCCATGGCATACGGCATCGCCACGCTCGACCGCGAGATTACCGTCGAAGCCGTCGCCAGCCTTGCGCTGCAGATGGCCTTTTGCCTGGTCACGTCCACGTTGTACTTTAAGCTCTCGCCCCTTGGCACCACCACAGCTGCCATCATCGACAATTCGACGCCGACTGTGTGGGACCTTGCCGTCGCGCTCGCGGGCGGCTTTGCGGGTGGCCTGGGCAACTCGCGCGACCAGGAACCCGCCACGCTCATCGCCGGCGTGGCCGTGGCGACCGCGCTCATGCCGCCCCTGTGCGCGGCGGGCTATGGCATCGCCATCGCAAGCGGGTCGCTGTTTCTCTCGGCACTCTACGAGTTTGGCATCAACGTCGTCTTTATCGCGCTGGCGGCCGAAGCCGTATTGCTTCTTTTACGTGTACCGCTCAAGCGTGATCTCAACGGCGACGGCATTGTGACCGCCGAGGAAAACGCTGAGGTCAACGAGCTGTCACGCAAAGTGCGCCGCCGCATTATTGTGGGCACGGTGATCTTTGCCATCCCCTGCATCGTTATGACCGCGGGTTCCATTGGCTCGGCGCAGGCCGGCGTGCAGGACGGCTACGGCGTCACCGAGACCACACGCGAGCTTGCCGCGGTGCTGCCGGGCTTTAAGGATTACACCGTCGCCGTCGAGACCTCGGCCACCGAAGGTGAGGAGGAGGGTATTGTCGAGCGCCAAACTGTCGCCCATGTGACAACGAGCGAGGCGCTCGGGACGCACGACCGCCACGTCGCCCGCAAGCTCATCAACCTCAATGTGCCCGAACTCGATCGTGTGGAGTTTGATGTGGAGTAATGCGGAGCATGGGATGGCTCCCGCGCACAGGCGCAAGTCGCGGCGAGGCTCAGACGCGACGCAGGCACATGCAAAAAGCGGGACGTAGTTCACGTCCGCGCCCCGCTCGCTGTTTTATTGCCGTGAATCAGACGTCCGCATCGACATCGCCAGACTCCACCGTAAACGCCGGATCGGTGCTCACAAGATAAAATCGGGTCACTTTGCTATCTCTAAATAGATAGAGCTGGCCCTGCTCGCGTCGGCGTGACGTATACGCCACGTGAACCGTACCGAATTCTTCGCCGTTTTCCTTCTTTAATATCAGGATGTTGGGGTCATCCGTACGCTTAAACTGCCCGTCTACGCAGCTGCCGTCTTTGTCGACCAGTTGCCACCGATGGTTATCCTCTTCAAGAAAGGCCAGGGTTTCCAGACTCGTCTTGTCGTCCCGATAGTAACCGTCAATGGCAAACCCTTCGGAAGCGCATTCCTGCATATAGGACGTTTCTCGACTTATAGCAAACAGCCCTGTAGCGCCCAGGAGCACAGCCAGGCAGACCACTGCAAGGGTTATCGAAATAGCACGGCGACCCATGTTAGCCCAACCGATAGTTGTTTAACGGAGCGTGAAACATACCTGGAACCTCCGATATCAGGGGGAACGTCGCCAGCAGGCTGGCGACAACTATATGTTTCTGACATCAAACCATATGGCTGCCACTCGCGGAGGGGGCATCGGCGAACGGCGTGTTTTCATACTCCATTGGTCAAACCTAAGCGCAACGCTACAGCTCGTACTTGTACACGCGGTAGATGTACTTTTCGGCTTCCATCTCGTAGGTGGCGATGGGTAGACCGTAGCGGTCGTCTCGTCGTTTGGCAGATAGGTCACGCTGTGCCGGCCTGCATTGAGCGAGAAATCGCCCTGGGCCTGCAATAACTTGTCTTCAAAGCCCGAGCCAGCCCAGAAATCGGGCGAGCCCACGGAAGGCTGTAGCAAGGTCATTTGCGCAACATATGTCCAGCAAAAAACGGGTAGTAGCCGGTATGGCTACCACCCGTTTGCCTCATATCTAGCCCATAGCAGGCCAGCTACTTCTTAATGCCGCGTCCCAGGCGCTTGGCGACCGATGCAACGGCCTCCTCACTGGCCGGCCCGCAGCTCACGCAGCCGTCATGGGCACGCATCTGGCCAGTGACCTCGTCCATCGCGAGCGGCGCCACCTTCTCGAGCTTAAAGCCCTTACCGGCGCGCATGTTTTCCTTGGCCACGCTAATCATGAGCTTAATGCGGTTGAGCTGGTTGACCTCGGACGCACCGGGGTCGTAGTCCACCGCGACGATATTGCTCTCGGGGTGCTGACGGCGCAGCTCCTTGATCACGGCCTTGCCCACCACGTGATTGGGCAGGCACGCAAAGGGCTGCGTGCAGATGATGTTGGGCGCACCGTGATCGATCAGGTCGAGCATCTCGGCCGTGAGTAACCAGCCCTCGCCCATGTTGTTGCACACCGAAAGCACCGTGCGGGCCTTGTCGGCCATGGTGCCGATGCGCTCGGGCGCCTCAAAGCGGCGGGACTTTTCGAGCATCTCTTCCACCGGCGTGCGCATCCAGTCCACGAGCTTGATGAGCGCCTGCATGCCCGCACGCGTTGTAGCAGAGCTACCCAGCTCGTCCTTCTGTAGCTCGGCGTTGCTTATGGAGTACAGGAAGAAGTCGAGCAGGCCCGGCACCACGGCCTCACAGCCCTCGCGCTCGATCACGTCGACCACGTGGTTGTTGGCCGTGGGATGGAACTTGACCAGAATCTCGCCGACCACACCCACGCGCGGCTTGGTGCCCTCGCCCACGAGCGGCATGGTGTCGAACGCGCGGATGGCCTCGCGGCACAGCTTGGTGTAGTTGTGCCTGTTGAACTTGGGCGCCAGCTTGCGGGCGCGCGCCATGTACTCCTCGTAGAGCGCGTTGGCGGCACCGGGCGTGGCCTCGTACGGGCGGCAGCGATAGAGCATCTGCATCATCACGTCGCCAAAGAGTACCGCGTAAACTGCCTGCTTAAGCAGCGCTGGCGTAATCTTAAAGCCGGGGTTGTCCTCGCCGAGCGCCACGGCCGAAAGCGAGATCACCGGAATCTCGGGGTGGCCGCTCTCGCGCAGGGCCTTGCGGATGAGTGCGATGTAGTTGGTGGCACGGCAGCCGCCGCCGGTCTGGCTGATGACCACAGCCGTCTTGGACAGATCGTACCGACCGCTCTCGATGGCCTCCATAATCTGGCCCGTCACCAGAATCGACGGATAGCAGATGTCATTGTTCACGTAGCGCAGGCCCGCCTCGACGGCGTCATGGTCGGTCGAGGGCAGCAGCTCCAGGTTGTAGCCGGCACCGCGGAACACCTCTTTGACCAGGTCAAAGTGGATCGGCGCCATCTGCGGGCACAGAATGGTGTAGCCCTCGTCGCGCATCTGCTCGGTAAAGGGCACCTTGGGCCACGCGGTCGATGCGCTCTCACGCTGCGCTTCGAACGTGTACTTGCGGCTCGCGAACGCGGGGGCATCCGTGGAGGGCCCCACCGGCGCGGCATCGCCCTGCTCGTAGGCCTCGCCCGCGGCCGTGGCCTCGGCCAGGCGCTCGGCCTCCTGGTCCTTGAGCGCTGCCATGAGCGAGCGAATACGGATACGCGCGGCGCCCAGGTTGGATACCTCGTCGATCTTGAGCACGGTATAGATCTTGCCGCTGGCTTCCAGAATCTCCTGCACCTGATCGGTGGTCAGGGCATCGAGGCCGCAGCCGAAAGAGTTGAGCTGGATCAGGTCCAGATCGTTGCGCATCGTCACAAAACGGGCCACGGCGTAGAGGCGCGAGTGGTACATCCACTGGTCGACGACGCGGATCGGGCGCTCGGGCTTCACCAGGTGCGCAAGCGAATCCTCGGTAAAGACCGCAAAGCCAAAGCTCGAGATAAGTTCGGGCAGGGCATGGTTGATCTCGGGGTCGTTATGGTAGGGACGACCGGCGAGCACGATGCCGTGACCGCCGTGGTCCTCGACCCACTTAAGAGCCTCCTCGCCCATGGTCTGGATGTCCTCGTGGAAACGCGCATCGGCCTCAAAGGCAGCGTTGACGGCGGCATCGACCTCGGAGCGCGTGATCTTGGGTCCACGCACGCGACCGCGACCAGCTTGCGCATCGGCCACACGGTCGACGGCAAGCACCTGATACAGACGGCGCTTGAGCTCGGTCTTGTCGTGATACGGCACAAACGGATACAGGAACTCGATGTTCTGCTCGCGGATCTCATCGATGTTGAGCGCCAGCGCCGTGGGGTAACTCATAACGATGGGGCAGTTATAGCAGTTGCCAGCCGTCGGATCCTCCTTGCGCTCCCAGCGCACGCACGGCATCCAGATGAAGTCGACGTCACGGTCGATGAGGTTCATCACGTGGCCGTGGCTCATCTTGGCCGGATAGCACACGCTCTCGGACGGCATGGACTCGATGCCCGCCTGGTAGGTCTTTTTGCTCGACTGGTCGGACAGCTGCACGCTAAAGCCCAGGCGCGTAAAGAACGCGTGCCAGAAGGGGTAGTTCTCGTACATGTTGAGTGCGCGCGGGATACCCACGGTGCCGCGCGGGGCCTCGTCGGGGCTCAGCACCTCGCGGTTAAACAGCAGCTCGTTTTTCTTTTTGAAGAGGTTGGGGGCTTCGGTCTTTTGCTTTTTGTGGCCGGCACCCTTCTCGCAGCGGTTACCGGTAATGAAACGCCTGCCGCCGCCAAAATCGTTGACGGTGAGCTGGCAGTTGTTGGAGCAACGACCGCAGCGGACATGCTTTTGCGTCACGGTAAGGTGCGCGATGTCCTCGGCAGAAAGGATGGTCGAGGTGCCGTCGGCGCCGGCGCGGTCGCGGGCGAGCAGGGCCGCACCATAGGCGCCCATGCAGCCGGCGATGTCGGGGCGCACGGCGTGAACGCCGGTGAGCTGCTCAAACGCGCGCAGCGTGGCATCGGACATAAAGGTGCCGCCCTGAACGATTACCTGGCTGCCGATCTCCTTGGGGTCGCGCAGCTTAATGACCTTGAACAGGGCATTCTTGATGACGGAATAAGACAGGCCGGCCGCGATGTCGCCCACCGTGGCGCCTTCCTTTTGCGCCTGCTTGACGCGCGAGTTCATAAAGACCGTGCAGCGGCTGCCCAGATCGACGGGGGCCTTGGCATGGATGGCGGCATCGGCAAACGCGCGCACGTCCATGTTCATAGAGACGGCGAAGCTCTCGATAAAGCTACCGCAACCCGACGAGCAGGCCTCGTTGAGCATGATGTGCTCGATCACGCCGTCCTTGACGCGCAGGCACTTCATGTCCTGGCCGCCGATGTCCAGGATAAACTCGACGCCGGGCAGGAATGCCTTGGCGCCGCGCAGGTGCGCAACGGTCTCGATCTCGCCGGAGTCGGCCTTGAGGGCCTCGATGAGCAGCGCCTCGCCGTAGCCCGTGGTGGTCACGTGGCCGATGGTGCAGCCGGCGGGGATGTGGTTGTAGAAATCGGCCATGATGACCTTGGCCGTGCCCAGGATGTCGCCGTTGTTGTTGCCGTACCAGGTGTGCAGCAGCTGGCCGTCCTCGCCCACGAGCGCGGCCTTCATGGTGGTGGAACCGGCGTCGATGCCGATGAACACACGGCCAGTGTAGCCGTCGAGCTTGCCCTTGGAGACGACCTCGGTGTCGTGGCGACCCTTGAACTCGGCAAAGTCCTCGTCGGTGGCAAAGAGCGGGTCCAGGCGCTCGACCTCAGCACCCTGCGTGTCGCCCAAGCTGTCGATGGCCTCGATAAGCTGCGGGAACGTGCTGAGCTTGTTGGACTCGTGCGCCATGGCGGCGCCGCTCGCCACAAACAGGTGGGCGTTTTGGGGCACAATGCGGTGCTCCTCGTCCAGGTTGAGCGTGAGGTAGAAGCGGTGACGCAGCTCGGAGAGGTACTGCAGCGGGCCGCCCAGGAAGGCGACGTTGCCGCGGATGGGACGGCCGCACGCCAGGCCCGAGATGGTCTGGGTCACAACGGCCTGGAAGATGGAGGCGGCCACGTCCTCGGGGCGGGCGCCCTCATTGAGCAGCGGCTGCACGTCGG
This sequence comes from uncultured Collinsella sp., assembly GCA_900542965.1. Taxonomy (GTDB): domain Bacteria; phylum Actinomycetota; class Coriobacteriia; order Coriobacteriales; family Coriobacteriaceae; genus Collinsella. The sequence continues at coordinate 18,508 of UQPY01000003.1, read as the reverse complement.
TCTTGGCAAAAACGCCGCAGCGGCTGGCGATGGGATAGATGGTGGTGGCGTTGGCCGCGAGCTCGTTGAGGCCGCTGGCATCGGTGTGGAGCAGGGCTGCCATCTGGTCGATGAACGCGCCCGTACCGCCGGCGCAGGTGCCGTTCATGCGCTGCTCGATGCCGTTATCGAAGTAGATGATCTTGGCGTCCTCGCCGCCCAACTCGATGGCGACGTCGGTGGCCGGGATGAGGGTCTCGACGGCGCGCTTGCTGGCGATGACTTCCTGGACAAACTCTAGGTCGAGCCATTGGGAAAGCAGCAGACCGCCCGAGCCGGTAATAGCGCAGGTCATCTGGGCCGTCGGCAGCACGGTCGCAGCACCCTCGAACAGGTCGCGGGCGCAGGCACGGACGTCGGTGTGGTGGCGCTGGTACTTGGCGTAGACGATCTGGTTGTCGTCGTTAAGCACGGCGAGCTTAACGGTGGTGGAGCCCACGTCGATGCCCAGGTGCAGGTTGCCGCGGGCGGCCTCGGGGTTGAAGATCGCGCCTTCGGGGGCGTGGACGGCGGCTATGGGCTCAGCGGCGGCGGTGGGCTCGCTAGTGACGGACGCCTCCCCTGCCGCGTTCTTGGCATCGGCAACTGCCTCGGCAACTTTCTCGGCTGCCGCGGTCGCGGCCTTCTGGGCCGCGTCCACCACGGCGGGCGCGGCCTCGCGTGCGGCAGCGGCCACACGATCCTTGATGCCCTCGACGAGTTTGCTCATTGTCTCTCCTCTTAGTTGTTGGACTCGACGGTTGCAGCGGTGTCGGCCGCGTCCTCGAGCTGCAAGTTCAATAGCTTCATGCCGTATTCCGGCACGTTGATATCGATGGGTTGGCCATACAGGTCGCCGGGGCGCACAAAAGCGAGCACCGTCATAATGCGCGCCATGGCCTCGGGCGATTCGGTGAGCCCACGCTCAAACCAGCGCTGAATCATGCCGACCTCGGCACTCACGACGTAGGTGACGTAGTAGTCAAAGAACGTGCCCAGCGCCAGACCCAGAATGCCCGTCTGCGCACGCGGCACCACAGCCTCACGCGCGGTGTCGATGATCCTTTTAATGAAGGCCTGGTCGCCGCCCGGACCCAGCAGCACACCGATTAAGTCGCGGTTGGCCGCAAGATAACGCAGCAGCTCAACCGAACCGGGCGCCGGCTCGAGCTCATCGATGTTGTGATAGAGATCAGGCAGATGAGCTGCGGTGATGAGCTCAATGCGCTCACGGATCTCGGCCAGCAAGCCGTCCTCGATTTGATTGATAAAGTCGGGGATATCGCGGTAGTGCGAATAGAACGTGCGGCGCGTAAGGCCAGCACGCTCGGTGAGCGACGCGACATTAATGCGCGAAAGGTCGCCGCTTTCGGCAAGCTCGCTGGCAAGTGCCTGGCGAAGGGCACGCTGCGAGCGAAGGGACCGGCGATCGCATTTCTCGAGCTGGGACAAGCGTCCTCCTTGTTACTCAGCCTGTGCGCTATTGCACAGTGCGAGTATTATTGCACACCGTGTGTATCAACACGTAAAGGCAATATTTGGGATGTGATAAAGGGACAGTCCCTTTGTCACATTATTCGATGACGGTGCGGGAGTTCTGCTTGCGCATGGTGGCGAGCATGTGCTTGGGGACGGCGTGGACCATGCAGCTGCCGATAGTTGCGCTCGCGGCAGCCTTAGCTGCATCGCTAGCGTTTTTGGTCGCGTAGCTGTGGTGGAAACGCTTGAGCATGGCGATGTCGTTGCCGCCGTCGCCGTAGACCGCGACCTCGTCCTCGGCAATACCGTAGTAGCCCGCCAGCCAGGCCACACTCTCGCCCTTGTTGCACGCCACGTCCGTGATCTCGAACATCACCGGATCGAACGGCGCGTTGACCACGCGGTCCGATCGCTCGGCAAGATAGGCCTTAAGGTCGCGCTCCAGCTCGGGCGAGGTTACGCGGCAGTTGATCTTGCACACATCGTGGCGAAGGATGTCACCGATCGACTGGTCGAAATACTGCTCCTCGTGATAGCCGCCACGCGCACGCATGCCACGCATCACGATACGCTTAATGGGACTGTCCTTTTTAAAGCCCGCCTGGTGCATCTCGAACGAACCGCTCGAAAACATGCCATCGGGCGTGGAGCAATCAAAGCAAATGTCCGGGAACGCCTTGAGCAGCTCCTCAGTGATCTGTGGGTCGATGGTCCAGGTTTTGAGCACCTCGCCATGGCTGTCGCGCACGATGGAGCCATTGGAGCAGCAGGCGTCAAGCGCCAGGCCCGTAAAGCCATGCTCGCCGATCGGCAACGTCGAGCGCCCGGTCGCGGGAACCACATGCAGGCCAGCCTCGGTCAGCTCGCGAATGGCACGGCGGATAGTCCCGTCCGCCTCGTGCAGGGCGTTCAGCAGCGTTCCGTCTAAGTCACTCGCAAACATCTTGATCATGGGCATGCCTCTCCTTCGTCTGCACGATATTGTAGACGAAGGAGAGGCACGCCCAAACAATGCCGTCCCGGCGCGGCGTACCACCGCCTTCACAAATTCACGGTGCCCCAGCGCGTTAAGGCAATCGCCACAAGCGACTTTTCAGCCGATAAAACAGCGCCGTCGTCAACGTCAGCACCGCCAGCATACCTGCGAACACAATCGCCGGTGTCCATCGATCATATGCAACCCCGTACGTCAATTGGCCGATAGGTATTGCGCAGGAAAGGACCATGTAAACGACCGAAAGCACTTTTCCGCAGAGCTCAGTCGGCGCTGCCCGCTGAACAAACGCGATGATTTCAACCGACGCAATGCTCGCCCACACCATGACCCATGCCGAACCAACCACAAACACGGTGAGCATGCATGCATCTGCGCCGAACAGTAGCGTGACAATGATCGGTGCGACTCCAAAACAGATCATCGCAACATATCGACATATGCCATTGAAAGAAAAACGATGCGGCCAAATGCCGACCAAGCCACTGCCGGCAAGACCACCCAAGCCCATAGCCACCTCAACTATCCCAACGCAGGACGATTGCATGCCGAGATGCTTTGTAACAATAATGGGAGCGCCAATCGTTAGCCCAACCAACGCAAGGTTCAAAACTGCCGCAAGCAAAATCACAGCGACCAATGATGCATTTTGCAACAGATACCGAATCGACTCCCGAAAATCGTTTCGGCATGTCGTACGAGTCGCGCCGTCTCTCATCGTTTCAGATGAGGCATTTTGCTTGAGTGCGACCCCAAACAAGAGAGCTGAAATCGCAAACGCCACCGACGCGGTTGTGCAAAGAGTATCGATGCCAAAGCACCCATAGACTGCCGTCCCGACCACAGGGCCCAAGATATTGCTCACCATGGTCACCTGCGAAACCAATGCAGTGGCCCGCTCAACCTTCTCTTCACCCGCCATACGCACCGTCTCAATTTGGAGCATTGGCTTTAGCAGCGATTGAACACCATATTGAACACAAAGTATCGCTACTACGACGACCGCAAGAGGCAACGAGCGCTTCATGGGGATAGACAGCAGCGATGCAGTCATCAGAGCAATGCCAAGGGCCACGAGGACCTCGCGATGTCTTCCCCCATCCGCCAAGATTCCGCCAACCGGAGTTGCGAGTACGCCGGGTATGAATGCCGTCGCCACGACGACGCCATATAACGTTGACGATCCACTGCAATCGAACAAGTAAAGCGGATACGCAAAGCACAGCGCTGACAGCATCGAATACGTGCACAGCTGCGCAACCAGAAGTTCCGCGAGCCTGATTGACCGCACTGTTTTTGATTTCAACGAGACGCCGACGTCTCTCAGTCCAGCCATAAGTCCGCTCCCTATACATACCGCTAGTATGTATTTATCGACTTGAAAAGGGCGGCCGGAGCTGCCCTCTCAAATCTATTACATACCGTTGGTATCTATATTACCACCTTACCACCCGGCACGGTCCCATACGTCCCAAATCTGCGCCGTTGTCTGAAGCACTTCTTCCCCCAAATCGAGTCCCACCGCGGCGGCCATCTGCGCCAAACAATGAGCACGAGCGAGCATTCGATCCTTGGGCTCAAGCGGACGAAACAGTGGCAACAGCCAGAGATTCGCCAGCAACGATACGGCCTCTGCCGCTTCGCGCGGGCATTCGCACGCAATGGAGCCGTCGGCGATGCCCTCCTCGATCACTGGCAAGAGACAGCCATCGGCCGACTCGTCAAACGAACCCTGGTACTGCATCGCCAGTAGACGCGAGCTTTTTACCGGATCTGCCGCAGGATGTATGCGTGCCCATAGTTCAATTTGCGGAACGACGGACTCGGGAGCGTAAAGCCTTTTTAGCTTTTGGGCGCCGGTCATATTACCGACGCCAAGCATCGAGCAGCGGTGCTCAACAATCGGAGTCATCGCCCGATCAAACGCGGCGTTGAAAATCTCTTCTTTGCTCTTGAAGTGATGATAGACAGCGCCCTTGGTCATGCCATCGAGACGGTCAACGATATCTTGAATGCTCGTCCCCTCATAACCCTGTGCACAGAATAGCTCCAGTGCCACGTCGAGAATCTTCGCGACCGTCTCCTCGGGATATTTATTGCGACCCATAATCCGCCCATCCGCAACGCAAGCCTTGTGCCTCATTGCAGCATTTTAACGTTGCGGATGGCAGGCGGTCGATCCTACACCGCGGCGGGGCCGTGTTCGCCGGTGCGAATGCGGATAACCTCCTCGACCGGCTCGACCCAAATCTTGCCGTCTCCAACGGCACCGGTGCGGGCGGCGTTGCAGATGATGTCGACAATGCCGTCGACGTGCTCATCGGCGCAGATAAGGGTGAACTGCACCTTAGGGATCGTGTTGACAAGCAACTCGTTGCCGCGCACGTATTCCTTCCAGCCATGCTGTGCGCCGCAGCCCTGCACCTGATTGATGGTCATGCCGCGAACATCAGCAGCAAACAGCGCATCTTTAAGAACCTCAAGCTTTTCCTGGCGCACGATAGCCGTGATCTTTTTCATAATGAATTCCTCTCAATAATCAACGTATCCCTTTACATGAGATGCGGGTTTTCCAGGTGCCCGAGATTGCCCCGAAAGAGGAGCGCCGCGTACTTCGGTACGCAAGCGACGGTTTGAGGGGCAAGGTCGGGTGCCTGGGAAAGCCGTGCTGCTAATCGAGTCCGGAGAAAGAAGGATACGCGCTCTCGCCGTGCTGACTCGCATCCAAGCCCAGCGCCTCGTCGGCCTCGTCCACGCGCAGGCTGCCGTGGAACAGCGCCTTGACCACCACGGCGATCACCAAATCGAGCACCAGCACGATAACGACCGTCACCACAATGCCCAGGACCTGCGAAATGAGCAGCGACACGTCGCCCGTGTAGAACAGGCCACCCTTACCGGTCCACGAGAGCTCCGGCACGCAGAACAGGCCCGTGAGCACGCCGCCCAAAATGCCGCCGATGCCGTGGCAACCGAACGCGTCGAGCGCGTCGTCGTAGCCACACTTGGTCTTAAGATGGCTGATGGCGAGGTAGCAGACGGGAGACACGATCAAGCCCATGACCAGCGCCGCCCACGGCTCGACAAAGCCCGCGCCCGGCGTGACCACCACAAGACCCGCGACCAAACCGGTGCTGGCACCCACCAGCGTGGGGCGACCGGTATGCACGCGCTCGACGGCAAGCCACGAAACCATGCCCGCCGCGCTGGCCGTCACGGTGTTGAGAATGGCAAGCGCAGCCACGGCGTCGGCCTTAAACTCGCTGCCGCCGTTAAAACCAAACCAGCCAAACCAAAGCAGACCGGCGCCCAGCGCCACAAACGGCACGTTATGCGGACGGTAGCTCACCATGCCAAAGCCGCGACGACGGCCGAGTATTAAGCAGAGAATCAGGCCCGTCAGACCGGACGAAATGTGCACCACGTCGCCGCCAGCAAAGTCGAGTGCGCCGATAATGTCACCGATAAAGGAACCATCGCCGCCCCAAACCATGTGGGCGAGCGGCGCATAGACCACGAGCAGCCAAATGCCCAGGAAGGCCGTCATGGCACCAAACTTAACGCGGCCGGCCAGGCTGCCCGTGACGATAGCGGCGGTGATCATGGCAAACGCCATCTGGAAGGCGATGTTGATGATCTGAGGGTAGACGGCACCGTCCACAGCATTGCCCTCGGCCGCCTGCAGCACCTGGTTGAGCACCGGCAGGCACAGCAGCTGGTCAAGGCCTCCAATAAACGGGCTGGAACCGTCGCCGCCGTAGGCCAGCGACCAGCCGGCAACAATCCACAGCACACCAACCAGGCCAATGGCGCCAAAGCACATAAGCATGGTGTTGATGACATTTTTGCGCCTGGACAGGCCGCCATAGAAAAACGCCAGACCCGGTGTCATTAAAAACACGAGCATGGTGCAGATGAGCATAAACGTTGTCGATCCCGTATCGTACATTCGCTCCCCCTTGGTCGCATGGACGTTGTCGGCGCCCATAATGCGGCCGAGGGGCAACTGGTGTAGACCAGATACGGCGTTGTTAAACGCCGCGTTGTCGAATGGAAACGGTGCCGCAATCTTGGAAACGGCGCGGCAACGGGCGCGAAACGAACGGGAAACGTGCGAACGAGAAGGGCGCGCTTGGCCCCGCTCTGGCTAGCGCCGGAACAGCTCGCGGGCTCGGTCGCGGAGGTCGGTAGCTCGGATGACGCCCTCGTAGCGATTGATGCGCAGACGCGGGAAGGCGTTAAAGAAGCGTAGGTCGCGGCGGCTGAGCGACACGCTCGGCACCGGACGGCTCATGCGCTTTCCGGCAAGTCGACGACTGAGCGACGGACGCGGCATGCTCGGCGCGGCATCGGCCACGCGGCGGGCAGCGAGCGCCAGGCCGCGAGCACCATCCGAGATAAATGTCGGCATCGAAGCCTTCTCGCGCAGGGCATCGAGCGCCGCGTCGCCCAGCTCGGCCAGCCAGGCGTTAACGGCGCGACCGCGGATATGCGTCTGCGCCACCGAATCGATCGCCGAATCGGGAATACGTTCGAGCATAGAGTCGGAGGCATCGGCAAGCGACTCATTGATGCGGTCGGCAAGGTCGGCACGCACACGCTCCAGCTCATCGGACAGGCGGCGCCAGCTGGCCAACGAGCACACCGCATCGACCATCATCGCGACCGCGACGATAAAGGCGGACAGCCGCACAATCAGCACCGGCAGATGGCCGAGCAGCCCCAGCAATGCCGGCTCCACCAAGCGGCAAATGCACAGCGCGCCCAAGCCAAACGCACAGGCCCAGTACAGGCAGATGCGTCCGTGCAGGTTAAACGGCAGGTGTGAGTAATCCCAAAAGCGCGCGCCTGTTGTTTTTTCCAATAGAAGGCCCACACTGTACTCGATTACGCTGCATACAAGCGCCGCGGCGACAAACTGGCTCGAGGCATCTGGAATCCCGCGCAGCAAAAGCCAGCAGGCTATGCCGCCCACACCATAGATAGGGCAACACGGCCCCAGCAAAAAGCCACTGTTGGCAAATCGTCCGTGATTGAGCATGGCGCAAACCGTCGACTCCCACGCCCAGCCGCAAAACCCGTAAAAGGCAAACGAGAGCACCAGTGCCGAGAGTGGACAGGCGGCAAGCGTCGCGCCGCCAAAAGCCATGTCGATCGCGGTTCCCACCGTCTACCCTCTCCTCTTTTCGTTCGATTCGCTGCTCACGTCATCGTCCGCCTCGTCCTTGCGCCGCAGACGGCCGGCGACCGTCTCGCGCAGTGCGCACCATTTATCCGCCAGGCACACAATCCATGCCTCACGACACGTCGGCGGCACCGGTACCAGCGGAAACATATGCCGTACGATAATATTCCGCTCGCGCGGCGTCAGCTCAAAATCTTCCTCCGCACGCGCCAGGGCAAAAAACGGGTGACGAAAGCCATGCAGTCGATGGCTTGGGTCGGGATCGTGCCAGTCATAGAGAAAGTAATCGTGCAGCAGGGCCCCGCGCAGCAGCGAGGCGCGGTCGACCGAAATGCCCGCACGGCCCAAGCGCTCGGCAAATGACAGACTTGCCCGCGCCACCGAGGTCACATGCGCATACACCGTCACATCGCCATGCTGGATAAACTCGCGCGTCAGGTCCAGACGGCCCGCCTGTGCCAGTTGACGGGCAGCATGGTCTACTTCGCACGCGATTTTCTCGGCACGAACGGTATCGGACATGCGGCCTCCTTCCGGCGGAGCTCGGCGGCAAGCCACAGCCTGCACGCAATGAATAAAATCATCATGGAACTTATCAGTATGGCATCGGACAAAACGTTTTGCCCCACCAGTTGGCGAATTACCGCGCCGCCGTCACATATCAAACGCCAAAATGTGCGAGACTGTTTTGTGCAATTGTGCCGGCCGAGGGAGCGCCGGCGCTCGATTCGCATGGAGTAACCCACAACGATGCTGCTTACGCAAACGACAACGCCCGAGGACGTCAAGGCTCTTAATCGCGCCGAGCTCCCGCAGCTCTGCGACGAGATTCGCCACGCCATCCTCGAAAGCTCCGCCGCTGTCGGCGGACACGTTGCCCCCAACCTGGGCGTCGTTGAGCTCACGGTCGCGCTCCACCGCGTGTTTAACTCCCCCACCGACAAAATTGTCTTCGACGTGTCGCACCAGACCTACGCACACAAAGCGCTGACCGGGCGCGCGTACACCTATATCGATCCGGAGCGTTATGGCGAGGCCTCTGGCTTTGCCAATCCCGACGAGTCCGAGCATGACCTGTTTGCCATGGGTCACACCTCGACCTCGGTGAGCTTGGGCTGCGGTCTTGCCCACGCGCGCGACCTGGCGGGTGACACGTATAACGTCATTACCGTTATTGGCGACGGCTCGCTTTCGGGCGGTCTGGCGTTTGAAGGCTTTAACAATGCCGCCGATCTCGACAGCAACTTGATCATTATCGTCAACGATAACGACCAGTCCATTGCCGAAAACCACGGTGGTCTGTATCGCAATCTGGCCGAGCTGCGCGCCAGCAACGGCACCTGCGAGCGCAACGTTTTCCGCGCGCTGGGGCTCGACTATCGCTACCTGGACGCCGGTAACGATGTCCAAGCGCTGGTCGATACGCTGCAGGAGCTGCGCGATATCGATCATCCCATCGTGCTGCACGTCTCCACCGCCAAGGGCAAGGGCTTTGAGCCGGCCCAGAGCGACCCCGAGCACTGGCATCATGTGGGGCCCTTCGATATGGCAACCGGTCGCAAACTTTGCCCGGGCCACCCGAGCGAGCCCGCGCCGCGCACCTATGCCGATATTACGAGCGAGGCACTCAACGCCGCTATCGCGAACGACCCGCAGGTTGTCGCCATCACGGCTGCCACGCCCTATATCATGGGCTTTACGCCCGAGCTTCGCGCCGTGGCAGGCAAGCAGTTTGCCGACGTGGGCATTGCCGAAGAGCACGCCGTCACCTTTGCCACCGCGCTCGCCAGCGCCGGCGCCAAGCCGGTCTTTGGCGCATACGGCACGTTTTTGCAGCGCGCCTACGATGAACTGTGGCACGACCTGTGCCTCAACGACGCCCCCGCAACCATCCTGGTGTTTGGCGCTTCGGTCTTTGGCACAACGTCCGAGACGCACCTCTCGTTCTTTGATATTTCCATGCTGGGCGGACTTCCCAACATGCGCTACCTGGCACCGGCCTGCATGGAAGAATACCTGTCCATGCTGAGCTGGTCGCTCGACCACCGCGAGCATCCCGTGGCAATCCGCGTACCGGGCATCGGCCTGGTAAGCCGTCCCGATCTGGCGCCCGCCGAGGGCGCCGATTATGGCATCGTGCGCTACGACGTCGCGCGTCAGGGCCGCGATGTAGCCGTGCTTGCGCTTGGCGACTTCTTTGAACTGGGCGAGCGCGTGGCAAACCGCTTGGCTGCCGAGTACGGCATCGAGGCCACGCTCGTCAACCCGCGCTTTGCAACCGAGCTTGACCGCAAGTTTCTCGACAGCCTTGCCGCCGAGCATCGCGTTGTCGTCACCCTCGAGGACGGTATCTTGGACGGTGGGTGGGGCGAGCGTGTCGCGTGCTACTTGGCCTGCACGCCTGTGCGCACGCGCACCTTTGGCATCGCCAAGGGCTTCCCCGACCGCTACGACCCCAACGAGCTGCTCGCGCAGAACGGCATGACGGTCGAGAACATGGCCGCCGAAGCCGTAAGGCTACTCAATCAGCACTAGAGAAAACCACCACAAAGGGGACAGGCACCTTTGTGGTGGTTTTTGTTTTCGCGGCGCGATTATCTCGATCTGTAACATCTAGGGCCCGAATTCCCGTCTAACTGTTACAGATCTAGACAAGACGTCTTAGTCCCTGACCTTTGTCTCAATCTGCAACAGATTGAGACCTTTTAGCCGTCCAGATGTTACAGATTGAGACCTTTTAGCCGTCCAGATGTTACAGATTGAGACATTCAAATCCCCCTAAGGGTAAAATCTCGATCTGTAACAGTAAGAACCCATTTCCTCGTCTACCTGTTACAGATCGAGACATTCGTATTCCCTTAAGAGAAAATCTCAATCTGCAACAGTTACTCGGCAAAAACGACTGCAGATGTTACAGATTGAGACAAAGCAGCGAGGCGGGCCGCCACATCTGCAAGAACCACCACAAAGGTGCCTGTCCCCTTTGTGGTGGTTTTCGTTGCCGCCATTATAGCGACCGCAGCGAGCGACCACGCCGTCCGCAAAACGCTTTCTTAACTACAATAATCGACGTTTGCCCAGATAAAACCTACCAAAATAAACCTGTCCCTTTTTGGTAGGCACAATAACCCATAAGGTAAGTATGTTTCTGAGTTATTTCGTGTTGACCCATTTGAGCGCGATAGGGTATAACTCTACTCAACCGCTAGGGATTTTATTGAGAAAGGTGTTCTACCATGAGCAAGAACCTCTCCCAGCAGGTCGTTCTCGACCGCCGCGGCTTCGTTGCCGCCACCTTCGCAACCGTCGCCGGCCTTGGTCTTGCCGGCTGCTCCGACACCAGCGCCGAGGCCGACAAGGGTTCCGCCGCCGGCTCCTCCAAGAGCTCCGAGGATACCGAGGCTTCCACCACGCTCGATGCCAAGGCATTCGACAAGCTCGTCGGCAACGGTCCCAAAGCCGATAACGACGCCATCGCCGCCAGCACCTGGGCGACGGCCGTTAAGAACGCCGGCGTCTTTAAGATCGGTGGCGTTCAGACCTCTACGCTCTTCTCCCTCCTCAACGAGAAAGACGGTCAGACCCGCGGCTTCGACGCCGGTATCGCACAGCTCCTGTCCAACTACATTCTGGGCGAGAACAAGGTCGAGATCACCCAGGTGACCTCGGACACGCGCGAGTCCGTCCTGCAGAACGGCCAGGTCGACGCCGTCTTTGCCACCTACACCATCACTGACGAGCGCAAGAAGCTCGTCTCCTTTGCCGGTCCCTACTACTACACCCAGCAGGCCATCCTGGTGCTCGCCGATAACGACGACATCAAGAGCGTCGACGACCTTGCCGACAAGAACGTCGCCGTCCAGTCCGGCTCCAACGGTCCCGCCATCCTGGAGGAGTTCGCCCCCAAGGCCAGCCAGCAGGAGTTCAAGACCGACGAGGAAGCCCGCCAGGCACTCCAGCAGGGCCGCGTTGACGCCTACGTCATCGATAACAACATGCAGCAGAGCGCCCTGGTCCGCGAGCCCGGTAAATACAAGATCGCCGGCAAGCCCTTCGGCAGCAAGGAGCCCTATGGCATCGGTCTACCGCTCGATTCCGACGGCGTCGCCTTTGTCAACGACTTCCTTAAGAAGATCGAGGACGACGGCACCTGGACTGAGCTGTGGCAGATCTGCATCGGCGACCGTACGGGCGACACCAATGTTCCCGAGCTGCCCGAGATCGGCGCCTAGGCAGCGAGCCTGGTAACAGCCGCAACGAAACCATACGGAAACGCATGATGCGCTTTATTGCGGTAAACTGTTTCCTCACTGAGTTGTCGGGGCTTCCGTACACACGGGAGCCCCTTTCCTTACCGGCAGGAGGTCCGCATGAGTCTCTCCGAGCTCTGGTCGCTCTATGGCCAGAACTATATCGACGCCCTGCTAGCAACCTGGGGCATGACACTTGAGTCGTTTGCCATCGCCATGGTGCTGGCCGTTGCCGTCACCGTGATGCGCGTGTCGCCGCTCAAGCCGCTGCGCGTCTTTGGCGACCTGTATGTCCAGGTCTTCCGTAACATCCCCGGCATTGCGCTGCTCATCATCGTCGTCTATGCGCTGCCGCCGCTCAAGGTCGTCCTGCCCTACCGCACCTGCGTTATCGTCGCCACGGTCCTTTTGGGCTCGGCCTTTGGCTCCGAGAACTTTATGAGCGGCATCAATACCGTCGGCGTCGGTCAGGTGGAAGCCGCACGTTCGCTCGGCATGAGCTTCAGCCGCATCCTCGCCAAGATCGTGATTCCGCAGGCACTGCGCTCGAGTGTGCTGCCCATGACTAACCTCTTTATCGCCGTCATGCTCACTACCGCCTTGGGCAGCCAGGTGCCGCTTAAGCCGCAAGAGCTCACCGGCGTGGTGAGCTATATCAACACGCGCTCGCTCGGCGGCGTCGCCGCGTTCTTTATCTCGGCGCTCGGCTACCTGGGCACAGCCTTCGTGGTGAGCCACATTGGCAACTATATCGATAAGAAGGTGAGGATCCTCCGATGAGCAAGCACTCCACCTCCGCGCTCACCATGCGCGATGCGCTCTACGAGGCTCCCGGCCCTAAGATGCGCGCCAAGATTCGCATCGGCACCGCCATCTCGCTTGTTGCTGTCGCCGCGCTCGCCATCCTGGTACTGCAGCGCTTCTATGTGACCGGCCAGCTTTCGGTCCACTATTGGTATTTCTTTACGCACCTCACCACCTGGAAGTTCCTGCTTGCCGGCTTTGAGGGCACTGTTAAAGTCGCACTCACCGCTGGCGCCATCGCACTGGTGCTGGGCTTAGCCCTTATGCTCGGCCGCACCAGCGACATTAAGCCGCTCCAACTGGTTTGCCGCGTGCTCACCGATTTCTTCCGTGGCGTACCGAGCCTGCTGTTCATCTACTTCTTCTTTTTGGTGCTGCCCCAGTACAAAATTGCGCTGCCGTCGTTTTGGATGCTCACGCTTCCCGTCGCGCTCGCTGCTGCCGGCGTGCTGGCCGAGATTTTCCGCGCCGGCGTCAACGCCGTACCGCGCGGGCAGGTTGAGGCCGCCCAGGCGCTCGGTCTCTCCAAGGCCAAAATCACCTTTAAAATCGTGTTGCCGCAGGCGATTCGGTTTATTATCCCGTCGTTGATTTCGCAGCTCGTGGTCGTAGTCAAAGACACCACCGTCGCCTATGTGGTGAGCTACCCCGACCTCATGCAAAACGCCCGCGTGCTCATTACCAACTACGACGCCCTCGTGTCGGTCTACCTGGTGATCGCGGTCATCTACATCCTCATCAACGTCGCGATTAACAAGGCCGCTGTCTACGTTTCGCACAAGACCGGCGCGACCATCATCCGCTAACGCTTTACCATTTCGAGTCATAAGGAGCCGAGCACCATGGCACAGAGCACTTCTTCCACCGGCAATCAGCCGCTGATCGAGCTCAGGCACGTCGATAAGCACTACGGCGATCTGCACGTTCTCAACGACATCAATCTCTCGGTCGACCGCGGCGAGGTCGTCGTTGTGATCGGACCCTCGGGCTCGGGCAAGTCGACCATGTGCCGAACCATCAATCGCCTGGAAACCATCGACTCGGGCGAGATCCTCATCGAGGGTGAGCCCCTGCCGCAGGAAGGCAAGGATCTTGCCCGCATGCGCGCCGAGCTGGGCATGGTGTTTCAGCAGTTCAACCTGTTCGCACATATGACCGTACTGCAGAACGTCATGCTGGGACCGGTCGACGTGCTGGGTGTCTCCAAAGACGAGGCCCGCGAGCGCGCCATGGACCTGCTGAGCCGCGTGGGCGTTGCCGAGCAGGCCGACAAGGTGCCCGCACAGCTTTCGGGCGGCCAGCAGCAGCGCGTGGCCATCGCCCGTTCACTCGCCATGCAGCCCAAGGCCATGCTCTTTGACGAGCCCACAAGCGCCCTCGATCCCGAAATGATCAACGAGGTACTCGAGGTCATGGTGCGCTTGGCGCAGCAGGGCATGACGATGATCGTCATTACGCACGAGATGAACTTCGCCCGCCGCGTGGCCGACCGCGTCGTGTTCATGGCCGACGGCCAGATCGTGGAAACCGGCACGCCCGACGAGTTCTTCGACCACCCCCAGACCAAGCGCGCCCAGGACTTCCTCAACTCCATTAAGGGCCACTAACCAGACCGCCCCGTGGGACAAATCCATTGAAAGTGTTGTCCCACGTCTCTCATGTGCCCTGTCACCTTCAGATTCGAAAGCAACACCTATGATCGGAACTCGCACTTCATCGTCATACACCCCGCACGTCGACGTCGCCCCCGCCGACCGCCCACTCATCCTCGTCGCGCCGCGCTGGGAAGAGGCGAAGCCGTTTTTGAGCGAGACGCTCTCCCCCAACGAGGAGATCGCCAGCGTCTTTGTCGATGCCATCCTTGCCGCCGGCGGCCTGCCGCTGCAGATGTCCATCACCGAGGACATTGAGGTCATCCGTCATTACGTCGATATCGCCGACGGTATCGCCATTCCCGGCGGCCCCGATGTCAATCCCAAACGTTGGGGCGATGATCGACCCTGCGACCCCACCCTCTGCTGCGAGATCCGCGATAGCTTTGAGTTTAAGCTGGTCGGCGAGGTGCTACGCGCCAAAAAGCCGCTCTTTACCACCTGCCGTGGCACGCAGCTGCTCAACGTCGCCACCGGCGGCACCCTGTGCATGGACGTGCCGAGCCTGGGCGCGCGCGAGGGTCGCACGCAGTGGCGCCACACCCACGTGCTCAACGACCCCGTGCACCCCGTCGAGGTCATGCCGGGCTCGCTGCTGGAGCGCGCGGTTGGCGGACACAGGCTGATCCAGACCAACTCGGCACATCACTGCTGCGTCGATCGTCTGGGTAAGAGCACGCGCTTGGTCGCCAAGGCAACCGACGGCGTTCCCGAGTGCATCGAAGTCGAAGGCCAGCCGTTCTGCCTGGGCGTGCAATGGCACCCTGAGTATACGTGGAAGACGCTCGAGACCGACTTTAACCTGTGGAAGTCGTTTGTCGAGGCAGCGGCAAAGGTTAAGCAGGCTCGCTAGCTAACGAATCGCACAACAGACAAGGGTGCCCCACCGGCCACATGGTCCGACGGGGCACCCTTTTGCCTATATGCGGCAGGCACACAGCCCAAGGCCCGCAAGCTCTTATTCAGCCGCCTCGCGCAGGGCCGACATCGTAGCCGCATATTGCCGCTGCAACGCATGCATTCCCTCGCGAGCGCCGTCAACGGCATCGGCGCCGCGCAGCGCCTCGGTCACCACGACCGCCGGCTCATACAGATTATCGAATCCCAGGTTCTGGCTCACGCCCTTGAGCGTGTGCGCTGCCATAAACGCACCTTCGGCGTCTCCCGCCGCCATGGCGGCCTCCAGCTTGTCCATGCTCTCGTCATCCAAAAACTTGAGGGCAAAGCGGGCGAGCATTTCCTCGCCCATCAGCCGAGCGCACGCGTCATCATAATTGGCGCCGATCTTCTCATACGCCTCACGCATGGAAATCATGGATTCAAAACTCCTTTGGTCAAACTAAATCGTGGGAAACGCGACGACATCGGCGGGGCGTGCCAACGTCTCGGCAATTTGGTCTTGCACCTCGAGCAGGCAATCGAGCAGCAGTGGGTTAAAGGTACCGCACTTACCGTCCAGGATCATCTGGATCGCCTCCTCGTGCGGGATAGCGTCCTTGTACACGCGCACGCTCGTCAGTGCATCGTACACGTCAGCCACCGAAACCACCTGCGCGGCGATGGGGATATCGTCGCCCTTAAGGCCATCGGGATAACCCTTGCCGTCCCAGCGCTCGTGATGCCAACGCGCAATCTGGTACGCATATTCCATAAGCGCATTGCCGGCGTGATGGCTACCCAGCTCAAGCAGCATGTCAGCGCCGATCGTGGTATGCGTCTTCATAATCTCGAACTCCTCGGGCGTAAGGCGTCCGGGCTTGTTGAGAATCGCATCGTCAATCGACATCTTGCCGATATCGTGCAGCGCCGAAGCCAGAGCAATCGTGGAGTGCTCCTCATTGTCAAGGGAAATGGTGTCGCTACGCTGGACCAGACAGCCAAGCAGCAGCTCGGTCAGCTTTTCGATGTTCGTAACGTGCCTGCCGCTCTCGCCGTTGCGAAGCTCCATGACGCCAGCCATGATGTCGATGAGCATGCGACTGTTCTTGACACGCTCGTTGTACTGCTGGGACAGCAGGCTCGTCAGGCGGCGCTGTTTGGCGTATAGGCGGATGGTGTTGCTTACACGGCGGCGCACGACACGGGAGTCAAACGGGCGGTTGATATAGTCCGAGGCGCCCAGCTCGTACGCGCGCAGAACCATATCATCGGAATCTTCGCTCGAAATCATGATGACAGGCAGATTGTCACTAACCGATCGGCGCGACAGACCGGCCAGCACCTCAAAGCCGCTTATGCCCGGCATGACAATATCCAGCAGCACGAGCGACAGCTCATTGCCATAGCGGTCGACCATGTCGAGCGCCGTACGACCGTTGTCGGCCTCGAGGATGCAATACTCGTCCTTGAGCATCTCGCTGAGAATGACTCGGTTCATCTCGGAGTCATCGACAATAAGTACCAAAGGCTTTTTGCTTTGGAAGGCCTCGATGGAATCGGCATCGGTCACGACCGTACCGGCTTTTGCCTTAGCGCGGCTCAATAACTGGACAGCGCGGCCAACGCCCTCATCGACCGTCTCGCCATGAATGCGAACGCCACCAACACATGCCGTCAAGCTCACGTACTCATGGCCCGGAATAATCGTGGAACGAACGGCATCGGACACCTGATGCAGGCGACGGGTGAAGTCATCGGAGGGAATATTGGGCATGACAACCACAAACTTGTCGCAGCCATAGCGCACAAGCTCGTCAGTCGAACGGATTCCGCTGCGCATGGCTGTCGCCACAGCACCGAGCGCAAGGTCGCCGGCATGACGGCCACACGTATCGTTGAAGACCCTAAAATCATCAAGGTCGATCATCGCAACGCCGGCATTCATGCGGGCGCTACGGAGCTTTTCCTCGTAATATCGGCGATTGTGCACGCTCGTCAGCACGTCGGTGTAGACAAGGTCCTCTTTTGCAGCCTCTTGCCCATCGATCGGACGCACCATCAGCAGGACATGAGGCTCGCCCTCGACCTTCAGAGGGCGCAGATGGGCGCGGTACTCAACGCCATCGTTGAGCAGTTGCTCCGACACCTCATCGGAATCTGTCAAGGCCTCAAGACTTGCCTGGCGCAAACAAGGGCAGCGATCACCGGCGAGCAGGCAGTTAGGCTCGCTCTTAATCTGATCGGCCGACAGCAAACGTACCACGGGGTAGGTCTTCGCGACACGGGCGACCTCGGCGGCAGCCTCCTCGTCGGTTAGATTGACCTCGTGATTATTGAGCATATGGGGCCCTTTCGATAGCTTCGCATGGTAGCGGTGGGTTCCAAATGTTACAAGGGTAACACCTTGCCGATGCAGGTAAGCACGTAAATGCTGTTACATTTTTATGAGTTGGCAGACGGCGCGATTGAAGCCGCAGACGTGAAGTTTTGAACACATTTGTTAACACGGACGAAACGTTTGCGGGTGAAGGCTGCTTTGGCTATTGCGAGTGCTAGAACCCCAGGATGCCACGGACAGTCTGGGCAGCCGCTGTCGGGCGATCGCGCAGGCCGTTGTGCGCGCCGGGAACCATTACGAGTGGACAGCCCAAAAGCTCAGCCGCCACCCTCGTACCAGCCTCGCGAGGTGTATCGACCGAAAGCTCGCCCAAAAACACGGCCGACACCGCCTTTGACGCGCGGGCGCGCTCCCAGTCGGGAGCATATGTCATATTTGTTCCGTATTCATTGGCCATAAAGCAACGACCATTGCGCAGGGCATGTTTGGTTTCCGCTTCGGTCGTCCCGGGAGCCTCGGGGTCCAAGTCGCCGAGGGCTACCAAGAAAAGCCGGAGCGCCCTTGAAACCTTTCCAGCCGCAATCATATCGAGCAAAACCGGAGCTGCGCCCATACCGACGCCTTCGGCCGACACAGCCGGCTCATGCAGAATCGCACGGGCGACGAGATGGGGTTCGGTACGAAGAAGCTCCAGCGCCACCAACGTACCGGCGCTATGCGCAAGCACATTTGCCGGAGCGCCAACGTGTTCGATCACGGCTTGCAGGTCGGCGGCCTGAGCGGCAAGATCATAGCTGTCGTCTGCCGCATCGCTGCTGTCACCGCAGCCGCGGCGGTCGTAGGCAATTACGCGGTAGTTGCGCTGTCTCTTATACACATCTGACGCTGCCGACGACTAGTCGAGTGTAG
>UQPY01000002.1 GCA_900542965.1 uncultured Collinsella sp. | reverse complement strand
CGGAGATGTGTATAAGAGACAGGGGGCGGTTCCCCATATTATTAATGACGTCGACAGGCGGGGTGGTTCCCCGCGTACGTGCCATCTGAGTAACCGAGGGGAGGGCGCACATGGGAATGACTGGTGCATACGAGCGCAATCTCGATGCAAAAGGTCGTCTGTCCCTGCCTGCACCCCTTCGCGAGGAACTTGGAGAGCACGTTCGCGTGTTCAAAGCCCTGGATGTCGATGCTCTGTACGTGTTCTCTGCCGAGGCCTTCGATAAGTGGGTCGAAGGACTCTTCGCGGGTCGTGAGGGCCACGAGGGTTTTAACCCGCGTGACATTAATGACCAGAAGCTCATGAGGGCGATCAACAAGCGCACCACGTCGATGGACGTGGACGGCGCCGGTCGTATCGGTCTTTCCGAGTCTCTCCGCAAGCAGGCGAACCTCGACCGCGAGGTCACGGTTGTGGGCAACTACGACCACCTTGAGGTTTGGGATCGCGCCGCGGCCGATGAGGACGATGACGATGAGGCCCTGCTGGACCTCTTCTTCTCGTAAGGGCAAGGCACGGGTAACGGATGGAGCGTGGGATCTTGACACAAGAATATCGGCATGAACCTGTCATGCTCGGCGAAGTGCTTGAGTCGCTGCGGCTAAAGAGCGGCTCCGTTGTCTGCGATTGCACCCTTGGCGGTGCCGGCCATTCGGTAAAGATGGCCGCGCAGGTGGGGGAGACGGGCCTTTTGCTCGGCGTCGATCAGGACGACATGGCCCTCGAGGCCGCTGGCGCCCGTCTGGACCGCGAGGTTCCCGGAGTTCCGCACCAGCTGCTGAAGGGCAACTTCGGCGACTTGGACGAGCTGCTTTGCTCGGCCGAGGTGCCCGGGGTCGATGGCTTCCTGTTCGATTTGGGCGTTTCGTCACCGCAACTCGATATCCCTGGCAGGGGCTTTTCGTATAACGAGGACGCCCCATTGGACATGCGGATGGATCCGGGTAATAACACCTTAAACGCAGCTGAGGTCATCAACACCTATAACGAACACGACCTCGCCCGGATTCTACGCGTCTACGGCGAAGAGAAGTTTGCCTCGCAGATCGCGCGCGAGATCGTGCGCCGCCGCGAGCAAGAACCGATCGAAACCACCGGCCAATTTGTCGAGATCATCAAGGCGGGTATCCCGGCTGCCGCTCGTCGGCATGGCGGACACCCGGCCAAGAAAAGTTTCCAGGCCATTCGCATCGAGGTCAATCACGAGCTCGATGTGCTCGAACGAGGGCTTGATGCCGCCACCAGGTGGCTCAACCCGGGCGGACGTATCTGCGTCATCTCGTATCACTCGCTCGAGGACCGTATCGTAAAGAACCACTTTAAGGAGATGAGCCAGGGGTGCACGTGTCCGCCGGAGATTCCGGTGTGCGTGTGCGGCAACGTGCCGATACTCAAGGTCATCACCCGCAAACCCTTGGTTGCCCAGCCTGATGAGGTTGAGCGCAACCCTCGGGCGAGATCAGCCAAAATCCGCGTGGCGCAGCGTCTGTAGGCGCGACCGCGCGATATTGGACCTCCCGCTCGCACCATAAACGAAGCTTAAACACACTACCAACGTACTCGGGATGGGAGGCGGCATATCATGGGCTACAACACTTCAAGCGCAGCACTCGCCTATGATATGAACGCCATGCCCGCCTATCGTGAGACGCCGCAGGCCCCCGTTGCTCCCCGTGAGCAGCGCACGCCGCGCTTTGATGTCTACACGGGCGCGGGCCGTCAGGCAAACCAGGCGGTAAGCCCGGTTTTCATGAGCGTTCTTAAAACGTTTTGCATCATTGCGGCTATCTTCATGACGATCGGCGTCGCCCGCGTGGCGCTCGCCGGCGTTACGGCCCAGGTGCTCAACAGCAACGCCGAGCTTACCAACACGCTCGAAAAGGCGACCGATGAGAGCTCCGACCTGGAGGTCATGCATTCGGTCTATGGCGCCGACACGCGCATTCGCGACCTTGCGGGCGCTTATGGCATGGTGGAGCCCAGCGAGAGCGTTACACTTGACTTTTCGCAGGATGCAGCCGCGGGCGCCAACGCGACCGCGACCGCTCAGTAGCAAGACGGTAGCTGAGTATGACAAATGACTATCGCCGCGGTTCCGATGGGGGCCGCGGTTCTGGACGTCCCTCGTCGCGGGGACGTTCTGGTTATCAAGGAACGGGTCGGCAATCTTACAACGCCGGGCAGTCCCGTGGCAACGACCCGGCGTCGCGACTTCGCGGCTCGGGCGGCCCTCAAGTGCATAACACCAGGTCGCGCAAGAGTTCGTCGACCGAATGGCTCACAGGCGCGCCTCTGCCTCGCCGCAAAGCCGTCATGGGATTCATTGGGCTTGGCTTGGGCTTGGGCGTCTTTCGCCTTGCCGACTATCAAATTGTCGAAGCCGATAAACTGCGCGAGCGTGCCGATGCGCGCCGCCTGCTTGCGCAGACCCTCTATGCCAAACGTGGCACCGTCTACGACCGCAACGGCAACGTGCTGGCGTCGTCGGTCGAATGTCGCAACATCGCCGTGAACCCGCAGCTTGTCGAGGATGTCGACAAGACGGTGTCGGCGCTGGTCAAGGCAACTGGAATCGATAAAAAGACCTGCCGCAAGCTCGTCGAGTCCGATGGCACCTGGGTGTATATCAAGCGCCAGGTGGACGAAGACGATGCTGCGGCGCTGGAGAAGAAGAATCTGCCCGGCGTGCTTTTTGAGCAGGCCATGAAGCGCGTATATCCATACGGCAATCTGGCATCGCAGGTGCTGGGTGTAGTGAATGTGGACAACGACGGCTTGACGGGTCTCGAAAAGCAATACAACAAGCTTCTGACCGGCACGAACGGTTCTCTCGTACGCGAGCGCGCGAGGGACGGCAGCTATATCGCGGGCGGTGCCTATAAAAAGGTGGCTGCGGTCGACGGCGTTGATATCGTGACGACGCTCGACGTCAATATCCAGCGTGCGGCTGAGGATGCTCTGACAGAGGCTGTCGAGAAGACAAAGGCCAAGAACGGCTCGGCTTTGGTCACCGACCCCACGACCGGTGAAATTCTCGCAGCCTGCTCGTACCCGACCTACGACCAGACCGATCTGGAGAACGCCAAGACCGAGGATATGAACCTGCGCCTGGTCACTGACGCCTACGAGCCCGGCTCGGTCTTTAAGACGCTCGTGGCGGGCGCCGGCTTCGACTTGGGCGTCGTGCGATCGAGTACGTCGTTTGAGGTGCCGGCGAGCATCAAGGTGGGCGACGATACCGTTACCGATGCCGATAAGCGCGACTATGGCATGACCATGGATGTGCGCGAGATGATGCGCCGTTCGTCCAATGTGGGCTTTGTCCTAGTGGGGCGCAAGATCGGTGCCGACGACTTTGCCGCCTATGTGGACAAGTGGGGCATCGGTCACAGCTCGGGTGTCGATTTTCCGGGCGAGAGCCTGGGTATCGTCAAGGAGCGTGACCAGTATGACGGCGCCACGCTGGGCTCGATGAGCTTTGGACAGGCACTGTCCGTCTCGCCAATTGAGATCGCACGTGCCGTGGGCGGCATCGCCAACGGCGGCGTGATGATGACACCGCACTTCTATAAGTCCAGCAAGGGCGACGAGAAGGACTGGGGCGAAGGCGAGCGCGCGATTTCTGAGGATGCCGCATCCCAGGTGACATCGTGCATGCAGACGGTCGTGTCCGAGGGTACGGGCGTTGGCGGCGCGGTTGACGGCTATGACGTGGCGGGTAAGACCGGTACGGCCGAACGTGCCGACGAGAACGGCGGCTACCTCAAGGAGAACTACATGTCGTCCTTTATGGGCTTTGCGCCGGCACAATCGCCCAAAGTGCTGTGCTATATCACGCTCGACGGAACGCCGAGCGGTTCAGATGCCGCTGCGGTGCCGTTCCAGTCCATTATGGCCAACGCGCTCGACGTGCTGGGTATCCCGCACACGAAGTAGGGGGTTACAATCTTTGGGGCGTTGTTTGTTGTCCCATATGAGGGTGTTCACATGCCCTGCACCACGCATGTGCGGCGCTGGGATACAATACGCCGATAGCATTATTAGGTTTACAGGGGAGCTGCAATGATAGAGATCGCCGTCAACAACCTCGCGGCCGCAACAGGGGCCCGAACCGTGACGGGAGAAGCCGATCGGGTATGCCGCGGGTGCGTTATCGACTCGCGCCAGGTCGAGGAAGGGACGATTTTCATCGCCTTTCCCGGTGAAAACGTCGACGGCAATGATTTTGCTTCCCGTGCCGTCCAGTCGGGTGCCGGCGCCGTCGTGATGACGCGTGAGCCCGAGGCCGAGCTGGTCTCGCTGGCGCAGGACAAGGGGTGCGCCATCCTGCTGACCGATGATCCCGAGGAGTTTCTGCTGCGTTTGGCGCACACGTATCGCCTGGAGCTTGGCTGCCTGGTCGTTGGTATTACCGGTTCCATCGGCAAGACGACGACCAAGGACGTGCTCGCCGCCGTGCTCGCCAAGCGCTATCGTGTCTGGGCCACCAAGGGCAATTTCAATAACCTGATCGGCATGCCGCTCACGGTGCTTTCCGCTCCGGCCGATACCGAGGTCCTGGTGCTCGAGATGGGCATGAACCATTTCCACGAGATCGAGCGCCTGTCCCAGTCCGCCAATCCCAACCTTGCCATCGTGAGCAAGATTGGTACCTCTCACATCGGCATTTTGGGCAGCCGCGAGAACATCGCCCGCGCTAAGGCCGAGATTGTCCAGGGTATGTGCGCCGCCGGCGACTTCTTGCCGCTGCTGGTTTTGGGCGGCGAGGACGACTTTACGCCGTTCATTCGCGATACGTTCGCCCAGCCTGCTGGTATCGACGTGATGCTGGCCGGCGTATCGGACGATGATGAGGTCCGCGCCCGCGACATTCGTGTTGATGACGAGGGCCGTCCGGTCTTTACGCTCGATTTTGGCCAGGGTGAGACGATCGATACCATGCTTGCCATCCCCGGCGTGCAGTCCGTTCCTAATGCCGTTAAGGCCGCCGCGGTTGCCTATCGCCTGGGCGTGACACCCGAGCAGATCGATGCTGCCTTTAGGGGCCTCACGATCACCGGTCACCGCCAGGAGATCAAGCGCGCCAAGAGCGGTGCACGCATCATCGATGACTCCTATAACGCCAGTGCCGAATCGATGGCTGCTGGCCTCGACCTGCTGTGCTCGCTTTCGTGCGCGGGGTCTCGCATGGCTATCCTGGGCGAGATGGGCGAGATGGGCGATGAGGCTCCTCGCATGCATGAGCTCGTGGGCGCCTATGCCGCCGCCAAGAAGCTCGACATGCTGGCGTGCGTGGGTGGTGAGCTGTCCCAGCTTATGGCCGATGCCGCGCGCATGATGGGCATGGACGAGGACCGCATCCAGGTGTTCTCCGATTATCAGCAGGTGCTCGACCGCATGGGCGGCGCGCTTGAAAAACATGATGTTGTACTGGTCAAGGGTTCCCGCTTTGTTGAGCTCGACCGCTTTGTGGAAGGTGTGTGCTAGCCCATGTTCGGCAATCCCTCGTATCCAACGTATCAGGCTTTTTTGGGGCTTGGCATCGCCGCTGCCATTGCGCTGCTGCTCATGCCGTGGTGGATCAAACTACTCAAGGTCGAGGGTATCGGCCAGCAGGTTCGTGCCGACGGCCCCAAGCGTCATTTGGTTAAGCAGGGAACGCCCACCATGGGTGGCGTTGTCATCCTCGTCGCGATCTCGCTGACCTGCCTGCTGATGGGCAAGCTCACCACCGAGCTCGTGCTTGTGCTGCTCGCCACGCTGGCGACCGGCGTGCTGGGCCTGATCGACGACCTGACCTCCGTTACGCATGGGCGCTCGCTCGGTCTGACGCCTCATGCCAAGATGATCGGCCTAACCATTATCTGTGTCACCTTTACGGTACTTGCCGTTAACTGGTGCGGTGTCGCCCCCGAGATTCGTTTTCCCGGCGGCCTGACGATTGACCTCGGTGTTCTTTCGACCACCATCTGCGGCCTTTCGTTCCCGTGGCTCTACATTGTCTTTTGCTGGCTGATGATTGCCGGTCTTTCTAATGCCGTGAACCTGACCGATGGCCTTGACGGTCTTGCTGGCGGCACCTCCATGATCGCCATGCTCGCCATGGCTGCCATGGCGTTTTTGCACGGAGACGTGAACCTGTCCATCTTCTGCACCGCGTGTGCCGGTGCCTGCTTGGGCTTTCTGTGGTTCAACTGCTATCCGGCGAGCATCTTTATGGGCGATACCGGCTCGCTTGCCCTGGGCGCCGCGTTTGCCTGCACGTCCATCATGACCAACACCGAGGTCGTCTCCCTCATCATCGGCGGCCTATTTATCGTTGAGACCCTGTCGGTCATGATTCAGGTTGTCTACTTCCACTTTACGCACAAGCGCGTCTTCCTTATGGCGCCCATCCATCATCATTTCGAAAAGAAGGGCTGGGCCGAGACCAAGGTCGTTATTCGTTTTTGGATTATCGCTGCGGCCTTTGGCGCCGTTGGCCTTGCTCTGTTCTTCCAGTTGGGATAGTGGTCTTTCATGCCTCTTGCTGATGTCTTTAGCCTGCTCGTTTTGGGTCAGGGCAAGTCCGGTCTCGATGTCGCCCGCTGGGCGCTGGCGCATCCCGAGCGCGTAAACGCCGTTACCGTGTATGGCGGCGGCACCTCTGAGCCCAATGACGCCACGCGTGCGCTCGAGGCTGCTGGTGCGTCGTTTGTCTATGGGACCGAACAGGTCGAGGGCGCCTATGACGTATGCGTGACGTGCCCGGGCATCTCGGAGTTCTCGGGCTTCTTTAAGGCCGGGCGCGAACATGCCGCTCAGATTATGGGTGAGCCAGAGTTTGCCTATCGTCTGTCGCCCGATAACTGGATTGCCATCACGGGCACCAACGGCAAGACGACCACCACGTCGCTGACTGATTATCTGCTCAAGGTTGCCGGCGAGGCCAGCGTAGCTGTCGGCAACATCGGCGAGCCGCCGGTCAACGAGATTGACGGCCGAGCCCACAACGAATGGTTTGTGGCTGAGCTCTCGAGTTATCAGATTGCTACGACCACCGAGCTCCACCCTCGTGTGGCAGTGCTGCTCAACATCACTCCCGACCACTTGGGCTGGCATAAGAGCCATAAGAACTATGCGCTTGCCAAGATCAAACTGTTTGACAATATGGTCGATGACGATCTGGCGGTTGTCGACGTCGAAGACGCCGGCATTCACGAGTTCGATGAGTACATCTACATGCCGGGTCGTCGCATCTGCAAGGTCGCTTTTGACGAGCCCGAGGGCGAGGATGCCGCATTTGTGCGCGATGGCAAGATGATCGTGCGCCTGAAGGGCGTCGAGACCCCGCTCATCACTACATCCGAGCTCAAGATCTCGGGTCATCACAATGTTATCAATGCCCTGTGCGCTGCCACGGCTGCCCTGGCAGTCGGTGCCGATGTCGATGGTGTCTGCCGCGGTCTGGCCTCGTTCCAGCCGCTCGAGCACCGCGTGGAGCCGTGTGGCGAGATTGACGGCGTGCGCTACGTCAACGATTCCAAGGCGACCAACACCGATGCGGTCGAGAAGGCGCTGACGGCATTTCCCGATGACGACGTGATCTTGCTGCTCGGCGGCCACGATAAGGGCACGCCGCTCACGGACTTCGCGCGCGTTGTTATGGATAACGTACGCTCGGTCGTCTGCTTTGGCGATGCGCGCGAGCGGTTCACCGCCGCTATGGACGAGGCCGATGTCGATGGCGATGTGGATATAGCCCAGGCGGATGACCTGCGCGATGCCGTGGACGTCGCCCGTTCGCTGTCGAGCCGTGGCGACGTGATCTTACTTTCTCCTGCCTGCTCTTCGTTCGATGAGTTCTCGGGCTATGAGGAGCGCGGCCGCGTGTTTAAGGACTATGTGGCCCAGCTTGCCGCTGCGGCGAAATCGCAAATGGAATAGGGGTTGCCGGTGAGAGAGGAGAGCCCCCGACAAGGTATGAGGAGGCCCGACTCGGACCGTGCTTCCTCGCGGCGCAGCACACCGCGTTCCGGTCGCGGCGGGCAGTCGTTTAGCGAACGCTATATTGCCGGCGTTCCCGCCCGCATCATGCGTCCCCGTTTGATATTCATGGCCTGCTTGTTTGCCTTGGTATGCTTTGGCCTGCTGATGGTGTACTCGGCGTCTTCGGTCGAGGCGCTGCACGAGAATGGCTCGGCGACGTTTTTTCTGGGTCGACAGGCCGCGTTTGCCGTGGTCGGTGTTCTGGCGCTGATTGCCATCGTGCGCGTTTTGCCGGACAGCTGGTTTGGGGAGGATGTGCTCAGGATCTTCCTCATCGGCATGATAGGGCTACTGTTTCTGGTGTTCTTGGTGGGCAGCGGCAGCCGTGGCGCCACGCGCTGGCTCAACATCGCCGGCATTCAGTTCCAGCCTTCCGAGTTTTTAAAGCCATTTGCCATTGCGTATTCGGCCATCATGCTTGATCGGTTCTTTTCGCCCGGTGGCAACATCAACGAATTCCTTCGCAAGATGGGCATCTACCTGGGCATTTCGCTCTTTCTGATCTTTATCCAGCCCGATTTCGGTACTGTCCTGATCATCCTGTTGACCCTCATGTGCATGGCGTTGTTTGCGGGTCTCGACCCCAGATTTATCATCGGCGTGCTAATCTTCGGCATTCTCGTGATCGTGATTGCGCTTGTCGCAGAGCCGTACCGTATGGTGCGTATTCAGGTTGCCTTGAACCCTTGGGCCGACGAGTATGGTGATGGCTATCAGGCCACGCTTGCCATCATGGCCTTTGCCTCGGGCGGTCTGTTCGGCCGTGGCATCGGCAACTCAACCATGAAGTACTCGTATCTGCCCGAGGCGCACAATGACTACATCTTGGCCATCATTGGCGAGGAAGTCGGTTTTGTCGGAACCGTGCTGTTCTTCTTGGTGTTTGCGATGCTGATCTACTCGGCGTTTCGCATTGCCGAGCAGGCGACCGATCGTCGGGGCGCGCTCATGGCGTCTGGCTCCGCGGTCATTCTCGCGGTGCAATTTTTGATTAACGCGCTGGGCATCCTCAACGTGTTTCCCATGACGGGCAAACCGTTGCCGTTTATTAGCTACGGCGGTTCGTCGATTATCGTGTCGCTTATGCTTGCCGGTCTGATCCTGCGCGTTTCGTATGAGAGCGCCCGCCGCGATGAGTATGACCGCCGCCGTGAGAGCTTTGCCGTTATGGATGAGAGTACCGCCGGCGTGCCCCACGTGCGCGGCGAGCGATCTTCGCGTAACGGTTTTACCGTCCTGGATGGCTCTGCGACCGAGCCGGCAGCCCGCCCGCGTCAGCGAACGGCGCCGCAAGGTCGTCCTCAGCGCCCCACTCCTCGCAATGCGGGCGGCGGATATAATCGAATCGATTTGAACTCGGACCCGTCGGCGCGTCTGCGCACCGACGACCAGGGACCGCGTGTACGAAGGGACTACCATGACCGATAAAATGACCGTTGCTATTGCAGCCGGCGGCACGGCAGGACATATCAACCCCGCGCTTGCCTTGGCCGAAGAGCTGCGTGACCGTGGCCACCACGTTGTGTTCGTGGGCCAGTCGCGCAAGCTCGAGGGTCGTCTGGTCCCCGAGGCTGGGTTTGATTTTGTGCCCATTACGGTCACGGGCTTCGACCGCTCCCGTCCTTGGACGGCGCTGACCTCGCTGTGGCGTGTCAACAAGGCCAAGCGTGCGCTCGCCAGTTATTTCTCAAAGGTCGGCAAGCCCGATGCTGCCGTCGGTTTTGGTGCCTATGTCGAGGTTCCGCTGCTGGGGTGGTGCAAGGGCGCGGGCGTTCCGTATCTGCTGCATGAGCAGAACTCTGTTCCGGGCCTGGCCAACAAGATGATGAACTCCCACGCCGCCCGCGTGTGCATCTCGGTGCCGGCAGCGCGTTCGGTCTTTGAGCGCGAAGGTGACCCTGACCACGTGCTCATGACCGGCAACCCCGTACGTCGCTCGGTGATCGAGGGCGATCGCGCTCGCGGCCGCAAGGCACTTGGCGTTCCCGAGGACGCTACGCTGCTGCTCGTCTTTGGCGGTTCACTTGGCGCCCAGCACCTCAACGAGCGTGTGGCTTCGCTCAAAAACGAGCTGCTTTCGCGCAAGAACCTCTATGTGTTGCATTCGACGGGTGCCGACGGCTTTGAGGAGACCGAGCGCGCTTTGGCGCTGACGCCCGAGGAGGCGAAGCGTTACCGCGTCCAGCCTTACATCGACAACATGGGCGATATGCTGGCTGCTGCCGATTTGGTGCTCTCGCGTTCGGGCGCATCGAGCGTGGCCGAGATCGCTGCACTCGCCGTGCCTTCGGTGCTCGTGCCGTACCCGCATGCGACGGCCGACCACCAAACCACCAATGCCCGTTATCTGGTCGACGCTGGGGCCGGCGTGCTCTGCGCCGATGCCGATATCGACGGTTCTGCCTTTGCCGATGAACTGCTGCACCTGGTCGATGACGCGGCGGCGCGCGACGCCATGCGTCAGGCGGCGCGTGGTCTGGCTCAGGATAGGGCCGCCGCTCTTCTGGCGGATGCGGTAGAGGGTTTGCGTTAGTTAGACGGGATATCGTCGGTCGCCCTCGCGCTGATGCGGTAGGTGCGGTACAGTTAACGGGTTACAGGCAGTGTTTACGCAAGGAGTACACGAGCACATGGCTGATTCCCAGACTGCAACCTCCGCGCCCGAGTTTAAGAGCGCCCACTTTATCGGTATCGGCGGCGCCGGCATGAGCGGCATCGCCCTCGTTCTTCACGAGCGCGGTTATGCCGTTACCGGCTCCGACCTTAAGACGTCACGTTATATCCGCCAGCTTACCCGCGCTGGTGTGAAGGTGCATGTGGGCCATGAGGCCGCCACGATCGACGAGGTCAAGCCCGACGTGGTTGTTGTCTCCACCGCTATTCCGGAGTCCAACCCTGAACTCGTGCGCGCTCGCGAGCTTGGTATTCCCGTGTGGCCCCGTGCCAAGATGCTCTCTGCTTTGGGCCACGGCTACACCACCGTCGCTGTTGCCGGCACGCATGGCAAGACCACCACGTCTTCGATGTGCGCCACCATGCTCGACCGCATGGGTCTGGATCCGAGCTTCTTGATCGGTGGCATCGTCGAGGGCTATGACACGAACGGCAAGAACGGCTCGGGCGACTACTTTGTCGCTGAGGCCGACGAGTCCGACAGCTCCTTCCTGTTCCTGAACCCCAACGTGGTCATCGTGACCAACGTCGAGGCCGACCACCTCGATCACTACTCGGGTATCGAGGAGATCGAGGCAACTTTCGCCAAATTCATGAGCCTGGTGGGCGAGGACGGCACCGTTATCGTCTGCGGTGAGGACCCGCATCTGGTCGAGCTCGCCAAGTCGACGGGTCGTCACGTGCTTTCCTACGGCTTTGCCGAGAGCAACGACATCGTCTGCATGCACCCGGATGTCAAGGGCATCCAGAGCGATTTTATCGTTCGCTTTGAGGACGGCACTGAGCACGCTGTGGAGATCAAGAGCAATCCCGGTCGCCACAACATGCTCAACGCCACGGCGGTGCTCACCGTCGCCCATGTCCTGGGCCTTGACATCGACGCCGCCGCCAAGGCGCTCTCGAGCTTTGAGGGCGTCCGCCGTCGCTTTACCCACGTGGGCGATATCGATGGCATCACCGTGGTCGATGATTACGGCCATCACCCCACCGAGATCAAGGCGACGCTTGCTGCTGCTTCGTCGCTGGGCTACAAGCACGTCGACGTCGTGTTCCAGCCGCACCGCTATTCGCGCCTGCAGGCCCTGTGCGACGACTTTGCCGATGCATTTGCCAATGCCGATAAACTGCTGCTGATTGATGTGTTCTCGGCTGGCGAGATGCCCATTCCGGGTGTTACCTCTAAGATGCTCGCCGATACCGTGCGCGCCAAGCATCCTGGCAAGGAGGTCGTGTACTGCTCCAGCCGTCTTGAGCTCAATCAGGAGCTCGAGCAGATGGTGGGCGAGGGCGACCTGCTGCTCACTATGGGTGCCGGTGACGTTACGACCGTCGGTCCCGAGTTCATTGAGTATCTGACTGCCAAGAAAGACGCTTAAGTCTAATGGGTCTGTTTAACGCCGTCATGGCGCTCTCGGGCATGATCGACACGGATGTGATCGAGGACGAGCGCCTTGCGCGTCATACGAGCTATCGTATCGGCGGCAAGGCCGACCTCTTTGTGACGTGCCATAGCTATCATGCCCTCCGCCGCGCCGTGGCGGTGCTCGATCGCGAGCAGGTGCCGTGGGTCATCATCGGCAAGGGCTCCAATCTGCTGGTTGCCGATGGCGGTTATCGCGGCGCCGTCATTTCGCTCGGACGTGAGTTTCAGCGCACGGTTGTTGCCGATGACGGTTGTACGCTGACGGTCGGTGCGGGCGTGATGTTTGCGCGCCTGGTCAACGATGCCCTGTCGCGTAGCCTCTCGGGCCTTGAGTTTGCCGTTGGCATCCCTGGTTCGGTTGGCGGTGCGATATCTATGAATGCCGGCACACGGACCGAGTGGATTGGCTCGCTGGTTGAGGATGTCGTAACGTTTGACCCGGCATCCGGTATCAAACATTATGCGGGGTCCGAGATCACTTGGGGCTACCGCGAATGTAGCCTTCCCCGCAATGAGATCATCCTCGAGTGCGTGCTCAAGCTTAAACCGGCGCCCAAGGCCGACATTCGCGAGCGCATGGAGCGGTACCTGACGAGGCGCAAGCGTACACAGCCCATGGGTCGCGCATCCTGCGGGTCGGTCTTTCGCAACCCGCCCGATGCGAGCGTGGGCAAGCTTATCGAGGATTGTGGATTAAAGGGTTTTTCGATTGGCGGCGCGGAAGTTTCGCCCGTTCACGCTAATTTTATCGTTAATAACGGAACTGCCTCGGCCGATGACGTTGCCGCGGTTATCAGACATGTGCACGGAAAGGTGAGGGAGGCGTATGGCATCGAGCTCAGACCGGAAGTTAAATTCCTCGGCTTCTAGAGCATCGAAACCCACCTTCCGCCGCGCCGGAGGGCGTTCCGGCGCGCCTGCCAAACCTCAACGCAATATCGTCGCGCACTCTAAGCCTGTCGGGCATGCTCGACAGACCAGTCGTCCGGTTGTCGGCTCGCAGCTCGGTAATCGTCCGGCCGCAAAAAAGTCCTCGCGTCCCTCGGTGACGTCAAAGCCTGTTATGGGCGCCAAGCCTGCCCGTCCTATGGCAACTCCTAAGCCCTCGACAGGAACTAAGGCGGCGCGTCCGAGTCGCACGCTGGGCGCATCGAAACCGCGCTCGCTGACATCGGTGCCGGCTACCGCCAAGAAGCCTTCGGGTAAAAAAGGCGTCAACCCGTTGTCTTTACTTAGGGCGATGGCAAATAAAACATCAGACGCCGCTTCTGTCGTTACAGGCAAAGGCAAAATCGTGGGCGGCGTTTTGGCCGTCTTGGCCGTGCTCGTCGTCGTTGCTATCGTGGTGATTAACTCTGGATTGTTTACCGCCACTGATATTCAGATTCAAGGCAGCGAGCATGTGACGAAGCACGATGCTATCCAGCTGATCGATTTGCCCGAGGGAACGTCGCTTTTTAACGTCGATCCCGACCAGATTACCGAGGACCTCAAGCAGAACCCGTGGGTCTCGGGCGTGGATGTCCAGCGTCAGTTCCCACATACGCTCATCATTACGCCGATGGAGCGCAAGGTCATTGCAATTGCCTATATCAGCTCCGATGACCTTGCCTGGGCCATCGGGGATGATGACACCTGGATCGCCCCGCTGTCGACGTCGGTCGAAGTGGATGACCAGGGCAACGTCATCACGACGGGGCAGGGCTCAAATACCCTGACCGGCATTGATGCCGCGCTGGCGCTCGCTAAGCACTATGGCGCGGTGTTGTTGACTGATGTCTCGGCGGATGTCGCTCCGGTTTCCGGCCAGGCAGTGAGCTCCAAGGCCGTTAAGGCTGGCTTGGATTATGTGCGTGGTTTTTCGAGCGAGTTCTTGGGACAAGTCAAGGATATTTCCACGCCTTCGGTCGAAGCCATCTCGGCAAACCTCAATAACGGCATTGAGGTGTCGCTGGGCGATTCGAACGATATCGTCAAGAAGGAGCGCGTAGTCACCAAGCTGCTTTCGCAGGTAGAGGGCGTAACGTATATCAATGTGCGCTCTCCGGGTAACTATACATTTAGGAACGCTCCGACCTCGTAGCGCTGGTTGATGCTTTGTTGAGGGGCCATACCACGCCGTTTATCTGGTTTGTTTGGTTTTCACGGTCAATTATTTGACTGATACGTTCATAATGTGCAAACATAATACGGTTTACCTTTGCATTTACTTTCAACCTGAAGGTTAATGTGCGCAGGGGTCGACCCATGCTATGGCTATAACCTTTGTTCGGAGGACCGACATGCACGAGACAGAGATCAACAACTACCTTGCCGTCATTAAGGTGGTCGGCGTCGGCGGCGGCGGTACCAACGCGGTCAATCGAATGATCGAAGAGGGCATCCGCGGCGTCGAGTTTGTTGCCATCAACACCGATGCTCAGGCACTCGCGATCTCTGATGCCGATATCAAGGTGCACATCGGCACCGACCTTACCCGCGGCCTGGGCGCCGGCGCCAACCCCGAGGTTGGCCGCAAGGCTGCCGATGAGTCCCGCGACGACATTGCCGAGGCGCTCGCTGGTGCCGACATGGTGTTCATCACCTGCGGCGAGGGCGGTGGCACCGGTACCGGCGCTGCTCCCATCGTTGCCGATATCGCGATGAACGAGGTCGGTGCGCTGACCGTCGCCGTCGTGACCAAGCCCTTCACCTTCGAGGGCCGCAAGCGCAAGAAGAGCGCCGAGGAGGGCATTAAGACCCTCTCCGATTGCGTCGACACCATGATCGTCATCCCTAACGATAAGCTGCTCGACATCGCCGAGAAGAAGACCACCATGCTCGAGGCCTTCGCGATTGCCGATGGCGTCCTTTCCCAGGGCACCCAGGGCATCACCGACCTCATCACCGTCCCCGGTATCATCAACCTGGACTTCGCCGATGTTAAGACCATCATGAAGCAGGCCGGTACCGCCATGATGGGTATCGGTACCTCTTCTGGGGACACCCGTGCCGTCGACGCTGCCCAGCAGGCCATCTCCAGCCCGCTGCTCGAGAGCTCCATCGATGGTGCCACGCGCGTGCTGCTCTCCATCGCCGGTTCCAAGGACCTGGGCATCCAGGAGATCAGCGACGCCGCCGACGTTGTCGCCAACGCCGTCGACCCCGAGGCCAACATCATCTTCGGTACCGTTGTGGACGAGTCCCTGGGCGATCAGGTGCGTATCACCGTCATCGCTACGGGCTTCTCCGACTCCAACGTCAACCGTCAGGACGAGCTCTTTGCTGCTCAGCAGTCTCAGAGCAAGGCCGCTGCCTCCGCTGAGCCGCAGCGCACCGCTCCTGCCACGAGCCCGGCTCAGGCCGCTCCGACCCGCAACGTCGGTGGCACCGAGCTTCCTAACTTCGGCAACGATCAGTTCGAGCTTCCCGACTTCCTGAAGCGCGGTAGCTTCTAAGTCGTTCTTTGCATTGTTGTGCGCAGGGGCGTGTCCGTATGGACGCGCCCTTTTTATTTCGACTTTGTAAACTAGAACCTCCAATCTCTTTACGTTCCCTTTACGATTGCCTCCAGCGCAGCAGGTATCCTTTTAGAGAAGTATGACAGCCGTATAAACGCGGGCTGTAGCGGCGATGCCGCGGTACTTGTGTTATTAGGAGGCTTTAGTATGGCAGCACGTGCGGACAAAGTTTCGCGTGTCGACCATGATGGAGTTACGTTGGTGGAGGGCGCGACATCCGATGTTCGCTTTGCCTTCACCGAGCGCGCCGGTGGCGTTTCCGAAGATGCGTACTCCTCACTCAACTTGGGCTCGCATGTTGGCGATGACCCCTTTGCTGTTCAAGAAAATCGTCGTCGTGCGCTCGAGGCTATGGGTGCCGCCGAGTGCGAGCACAACCTGCTCGTTCCCAATCAGGTCCATGGTGATCATATCGTTGCGGTGACCTCGAACGGCGCCGATGACCTTGAGGACGTTCGCGAGCAGATTGCCGAGGGCTGTGATGCCATCGTCTGCACGGCGCATAACGTGCCCGTGCTGCTCTGCTTTGCCGACTGCGTTCCCGTGGTGCTGGTGGCCCCCGGCGGATTTGCCGTGGTGCACTCCGGTTGGAAGGGCACGATTGCACGTATTTCCGCCAAGGCGTGCCAGGCGCTTTGCGATGCTGCCGGTTGCGATGCGAGCGACGTTTCCTCCTATATCGGCCCCCATATCTTGGGTGACGAATATGAGGTATCCCAGGAACTCATGGATCGCTTTGCCGCCGAGTTCTCTTGCATCGATGCGAATACCTCTCGCATGCTTGATCTTTCCGCTGCCATTCGCGAGGCGCTGGTAGATGTCGGTGTCGACGCGGATAATATCGTGGATACCCAGCTTTCGACCGTGCGTCAGAACGACCGCTTTTATTCCTACCGTAACGAGGACGGCACCTGTGGGCGCCATGCTGCGATCGGCGTGATGCTATGAGAAAGATCGTATCGGTTCTGAGCGCCGCTGTGCTTACGCTTACGCTGTGCGCCTGTTCTTCGGGATCTTCGACCTCTTCCATTACCGTGGCCGGCTCCACGACCTGCCTTCCTATCGCCGAGATTGCGGCCGAGGGCTTTAAGGAGGAGACCGGCATCGACGTGCTCGTTTCCGGTTTGGGTTCTTCCGCTGGGATCGAGGCCGTCAGCGCCGGCACGGCCGATATCGCCAGCTCCTCCCGTGGACTCAATGCCGACGAACAGGATCTGGGCCTGACTCCCATCGTCATTGCCCACGACGGTATTGCGGTCATCGTGAACGACGACAACCCCGTCGATAACCTCTCGACCGAGCAGCTCCGCGATATCTACGCCGGCAAGATTACCAATTGGAAAGAGGTCGGTGGCGAGGACCTGAGGATTCAGGTCATCAACCGAGACGAGGCGTCCGGTACGCGCGAGGCCTTCCGTACCATCGTGATGGATGGCACGCCGTTCGATCGCCGCTCGGCCGTTCTTTCGGGTACGGGCCAGGTGCGCGACGTGGTATCTCGTTCGCGTGGGGCCATCGGCTACATTTCGCTGGGCTTCGTCGATAGCCTCAACGCCAAGACCTCGGTCAAGGCCGTCTCGGTCAATCATGTTGAGGCGTCCGAGAAGACGGTCGCGAGTGGCGGCTATCCCATCTCGCGCGACCTTTACTTCTTTGTGAAGGGTGTGCCTTCGCAGCAGGCGCAGGATTACATCGACTATGTGACGTCCGAAAAGATGGACAAGCAGATTCGCGAGGCGGGCTTTATTCCCGTCACCAACGACGAGAAGGGGAGTGAGTAGCATGGAAGCACAGGAAAACTCCCAGACTGAGCAGAATGTTCAGACGCCCAAGAAGCGCGAGCTGGCGCTCGTATCGCGCAGTACCTATATCAAGGAGAAGGCGCTGCAGTGGATCTTCTTTGCCTGCGCGTTCTTGGCGGTCGTTACCGTCATCCTGATTTTTGTCTTTACCACGTACTCGGCGCTGCCCGTCTTTACTGACATCGGTCTGGCTGACTTCTTTAGCTTTACGTGGGCGCCTTCCGAGGGCCACTACGGCATCTTGTCGCTGCTTGCTGGCTCGGGTCTGGTGACCGTCGGTGCGCTCGCCATGGGCGTGCCCCTGGGTGTGGGTACGGCTGTGTATCTGGTCGAGATTGCCAGCAAGCGCGTGCGCAAGCTCATCAGCCCCGCCGTCGATCTGCTGGCGGGCATCCCCTCCATCATCTACGGTTTCTTTGGCATGGTCATCATCCGTCCGTTTATCGCGCAGCTGACCGGCGGCCTTGGCTTTGGTGCGCTGACGGCGTGGTTCGTGCTCGCCATCATGATCGTCCCCACCATTACCACGCTCACCATCGATGCCCTCAACTCCATCCCCATGGGCATTCGCGAGGCGTCCTATGCCATGGGCGCCACCAAGTGGCAGACCATCTACAAGGTCGTGCTGCCGGCCGCCAAGCTGGGCATTGTGGACGCCATCGTTTTGGGTATGGGTCGCGCCATCGGCGAGACCATGGCCGTGCTCATGGTCGTGGGTAACGCCCCGGTTATTCCCGACAGTATTGCGAGCCCCATCTCGACGCTCACGAGCCAGATCGCGCTCGACATGAGCTATTCCTCGGGCCTGCACCGCTCGGCTCTGTTTGGCATGGGCGTTGTCTTGTTTATCATCTCCGCTGCACTGGTGGGTATCGTCCGCCTGATTTCCAAGAAGAGGGGGTAGGCTATGTCCGATTCCGTTGACACGAGGGTCGATACGACCTCGTCGCGCGAGCGCATCAAGCGTGCCCTTTCCCATGGCAAGAAGGGCCGCACCAACAAGGACCTCTCCAACAAGATCATGCTCGGCGTGTTTCGCGCCGCGGCCTATATCACCACGCTGGTGCTGATCGCCATCATCGCCTACGTGGTCATCAACGGCCTGCCGCATATCTCGCTCGACTTTATCTTTGGCTGGCCGCAGGGCGTCAACGCCGAGGGCGGCATTTGGCCCACGATCGTCTCGACCATCTACGTGACGGCGCTCGCCATGCTTATCTGCACGCCGGTTGCCGTCCTGGCTGCGGTCTATCTGGCCGAGTACGCCAAGCAGGGCAAGGTCGTCGACATTATTCGTTATGCTGCCGATGCCCTGGCCTCGGTGCCCTCCATTGTTATGGGCCTCTTTGGCTACGCCTTGTTTGTCGAGGCCATGGGTCTGGGCCTTTCGATGGTCTCGGCCGCCCTGGCGCTGGCACTTCTGATGCTGCCCATCGTCATGCGTACCACCGAGGAGGCAATCCGCGCCGTTCCGCGCTATATCCGTTGGGGCGCATATGGCCTGGGCGCCACCAAGTGGCAGGTCGTCTCCAAGATCGTGCTTCCTTCGGCTTTTGGCCGCATCGCCACCGGCATCGTGCTTGCCATCGGCCGCGCCATCGGCGAGACCGCCGTGGTGCTCTACACCATGGGTCAGGCCATCAACCTGCCTATCTCTCCGCTCGATTCCGGTCGTCCCATGACCGTCCACCTCTATTTGCTTGCCAACGACGGCATCAACATGAACGCAGCCTACGGCACCGCGCTTTTGCTGATGGCGATTATTCTGGCCTTCAACCTGTTTGCGCGTTATCTGTCGCGCAAGCGCCGCTAGTTAAGGAGTCCCATGTCCGTCTATCAGTCCGCTCCCACGCTGGAGCAAGCGGCCATTACGGCCAAGGATTTCAACTTTTGGTACGGTGACTTTCATGCGCTGACGGGGCTCGACCTCAACATCGCCAAAAACGCCATCACCTCGTTTATCGGTCCTTCGGGCTGCGGTAAATCGACGTTTTTGCGCTGCATCAACCGTATGAACGACCTTATCGAGGGTACTCGTGTCGAGGGTACCATGACGCTCGACGGCAACGATATCTATGCCGAGGGCGTCGATCCGGTCGACCTTCGCCGTCGCGTGGGCATGATTTTTCAGCAGCCCAACCCGTTTCCCAAATCCATCTACGAGAATGTCGCCTTTGGCCCTCGTCTGCAGGGCGTGACTAGCAAAAGCGACCTCGATGACATCGTGGAAGAATCGCTCAAGCGCGCCAACCTCTGGAAAGAGGTATCCAATCAGCTCAACAAGGATGGTTTGGCGCTCTCGGGCGGTCAGCAGCAGCGTCTGTGCATCGCGCGCGTGCTTGCGGTGCAGCCCGATGTCCTTTTGATGGACGAGCCCTGCTCCGCCATCGACCCCACGTCCGTCTCTAAGGTCGAGGATTTGATGGCCGAGCTGGCGCCCGAAATGACGATCATCATCGTCACGCATTCTATGCAGCAGGCGGCTCGTATCAGCGACTACACCGCATTTTTCTTGCAGGAAGTTGCCGGTGAGCCCGCCACGCTCATCGAGTATGGTCAAACCGACGCGATCTTCACCAGCCCGGTGGATTCGCGGACGGAAGACTATATCACCGGCCGCTTTGGCTGATCGGTGCGACTAGTCCCAAGCCGATCGGACCTGGTCCGGTGCGTATTCACTGTGCGGGCGGCATGACCGCACCCAACTGATTGGAGTGAACCATGCGCAAACTGTTTTCCCGTCAGCTCGTCGAGGCCCGTCACGAGATGCTGAGCATCTACGAGGCCGTCGATCTGGCCCTTCACGATGCCGTGAAGGCCTATGTGACCGACGATCGCAAGCTCGCCACCAAGACCAAGAAGCGCACGCTTTCGATTGATGCCCGCTGCGCCAACTTGGAGGCCGTGTGCTACAACCTGATCGCTACGCAGTCGCCGGTCGCCTCCGACTTCCGTTTGCTGCAGACGATTATCTACGTCGACTTTAACCTGCAACGCATGACCGATAAAGTTCGCCAGATTTGCCGCGCCACGCGTCACATGGTCAAGGCCGACATCTCACTGCCCCAGGAGCTCGTCGGTACGGTTGAGGCCGAGGCTGAGGCTGTTTACCAGGTGCTAGGCTCGTCGCTCTCCGCACTCGTCACCAACGACATGTCCATCATCTGCAACCTGGCCGTCGAGGACGAGCCGGTGCATGCGGCGTACGAGAAGTTCTTCCGCACCTTTAACCGCATGGATACGGGCGATTTTATGGATGACGACAGCAACTATGACGACCTGCGCCGTGCCATCATGGTTTCGCGCTACCTCGATCGCATCGCCTCGATTTCCATCGATGCCGCCTGTCGTCTGACCTTCCTTTTGACCGGTCAGCGTATGACTGCCGGCGATATCGCCCGTACGGACGAGGACGAGCTCGAGAGCATGCGTGTGCCTTCGGGCGAGGGTGTCATCATGAGGCCCGCCGTGGATGCACGCTTTGTTGCCAAGGTGCCCGCTCACGAGGTGAGCGAGGGACTTCGCTACCTGTTGGATCATCTTGAGGACGAGGATGATGGTGAGGACGACGAGGAGTAGGGTAGCCCCGTTCGTCAAAAGATTGTAAATACCTAAGGGAGCGCGGCCTTGCGGATGCGGGGCCGCGCTCTTGCGTTAGCATGGGACTACTTGTTGTGCTGTTAGCGGAGGCGATTGGCAATGGATAACTATTTGAATGTAATGCGTGCTCGCCGCGAGCAGATACTCGAGCGTTTCTATGCCGCGCTCGATCGCGCCGGGAGGCCCCGCGATGCCGCGCGTTTGATTGCCGTGTCTAAGACCGTCGGCGTCGATGAGACCATCGCGGCCATCCAGGTGGGATATCGCCATTTTGCCGAGAACCGCCCGCAAGAGCTCGTCCGCAAGCTCACAGGTCTGTCGGAGCATCCGGAGCTGCCCGAGGTGCGCTTCGACATGATTGGCAACCTTCAGACCAACAAGATTAACGCTGTGTTGGGCTCGGCCGAGCTGATTCATTCGGTTGGTTCGCTTCATTTGGCGCAGGCGATCTCGAGCCGTGCTATTCGCAAGATCGAAGCTGGCGAGCTCGCCGCCCCCCAGCAGGTGCTGATCGAGGTTAACGTAAGCGGCGAGGAGTCCAAGGGCGGCTTTTCGCCCGATGAGATTCGTGACGCTGCCGGCGAGCTTGCGGAACTTGAGGGAATTTGTGTGCAGGGCCTTATGACTATGGCCCCTCGGGGGAACAAGGATGTGGCGCGTCGCACCTTTGCCGGGCTGCGAGAGCTGAGAGATGAGCTGGAGGCGGCGCATCCCGATCTGAGGCTGCCCGAGCTTTCTTGCGGCATGAGCGAGGACTTTGAGCCTGCCCTTGAGGAGGGCTCTACGCTCGTTCGCCTGGGTAGGGTAGTATTTAGCCCGGAGTTTGCAGTAAAATAGGGCTCTGAAGTGCGCACTGGTTTACAGAGCGCCTGCACTAAACCGTGAGAGGACACAACCATGGGCTTCCTTGACGAGATTAAAAATAAGATGCACCTTGGCGGCCAGCAGGGTTACGACCAGGGCTATGGCCAGGATGATGACTACGACTACGATGACGGCTACGACGATGGCTATCAGAACAACGGCTACAGCGGTGCCTCGGGTGAGGGCTTCTATACCCAGGACGAGCCGAGTAACGGCCTGCTGGGCCAGACGCGCCGCGGTGAGGCCGAGTCTGTCGCGGTGTACACGCGCTCCGGCCAGCTGGTCGGCGATGACTCCCGTCATGCAACGACGTACAATCCGCCGTCGCGTTCTCAGGATAGTGCCGCAGGCGGCTATCGCCCCGGCGCTTACGACACGCCGTCGAGCTATGCCGAGAGCGCTCGCGCTCGCGCCGCGGCACCTGCGACCGCTCCTGCGCCGAGCGACGCTTCGGCCTATGCGAGCAACATCATTAACGCCACGCCGCAGCTGCCTGCCTATGTCCTGCGTCCCGAGAGCTACGACGATGTCGAGACCGTTGTCCGCCGCGTGCGCACCAAGCAGCCTGTCGCGCTGATTTTTGTGGGCGTTCGTACCGAGGTCGCCAAGCGCGTCCTGGACTTCTCTTACGGCTTTGCCTGCGGCCTGGGTGCCACAGTCAAAGAGGTGGGCGATCGCGTGTTTATGGTGCTGCCCGCCGGCTGCGAGGTCAAGGATTCGGACCTCAAGAAGCTGCGCGCCGACGGCTACCTTAAGTAAACCCAAGGCGAGGAGATTCTCATCAACATCTACACCATTGTCCAGCTGGTCAACACGCTGTTCAACTTCTACTCCACGCTCATCGTGGTCTATTGCTTTATGACGTGGATTCCCATGAAGCAGGGCGGCCTGCTGCAGGATATCGCTGCAGTGCTCGATAGCGTCTGCGGCCCGTGGCTCAACCTGTTTCGTCGGTTTATTCCGCCGATGGGCGGCGTTGATTTTTCGCCGGTCGTTGCAATTATTGCGTTGCAGTTGGTGCAGAGGCTGATTCTGCAGCTTCTTATAGGTATACTCGTATAGTACTGGCTCAGTAACTTACGTCGGGCGCCCGGCGCCGAGGCGATGAAAAAGGAGAACTTGTTATGGCTATTACCCCTGCTGACATCCAGGCTCAGACTTTCTCTGAGGCCAAGCGCGGCTATGATCCCGCCGAGGTCGACGTCTTTTTGGAGACGCTGTCCTCCGAGGTTGACGCTATGCTTGCCAAGATTGTCGATCTTAAGGGTCGTCTGACTGCCACCGAGCAGCAGCTTGCCGACACGCAGGCCCAGCTTGCTCAGGCTCAGGACGCTGCCGCGCAGGCCGTTCCTGCCGCTCCTGTGGCCGCTCCCGCACCCGACTTCTCCGCTCAGGAGCGCCAGATCTCCGCTGCGCTGATCGCTGCCCAGCAGACCGCCGAGGGCATCGTCAACGACGCCAACGAGAACGCTGAGCGCATCCGCAACGAAGCCGACGCCAAGGCCCGCGAGGTCATCCGTCAGGCCCTGACCGAGAAGCAGGCCGAGCTCGAGGAGATCGACCGTCTGAAGGCTTCCCGTGAGGAGTTCAAGGCCGAGTACCTCAAGCTCATCCAGCACTTCATGGACGATGCCCAGAATTCCTTCCCGGCCGACCTCATGGCCTCCACGCCGGTCGGTTCTGCCGCTTCTCCTGCGGTGACCGTTCCCGCTGCCGAGCCGCTGCCTGTCGCTGACCCGGTTGTCCCCGTGGCTGACCCCTTCGCCCCGATTGACAACTTTGCCGCTGACGACCTGGACTAACATTCGGCCTACAATTTAGTGCCTAGAAAGGACCCGAAGCTTGCGGGTCCTTTTTTATGACTGTGCCGGGGTGCGTAACATAAAAAACCGAGCCCTGCACATAATGGCGCAGAACTCGGCGAACGGGTGAGCGGTCAAGGGTAGGTTTTAAGGCATGTCCCAAAACCTACTTGAGGAGGAAGTCGGAGAGGGGAATGGTACGGGCCTCGCGATGCTCGGGATCGGCGATGTGGTCGGCAGGATATCCACAGACGAGCATGTGATAGGGATAGACGCCCTTGGGCAGATTGAACTGCTCCTGTGCCACCTCAGGCTTAAAATGGCATACCCAGCACGTTCCCAGGCCCTGCTCGGTGGCCTCCATCATCATTTGATCACACACGATGGACGTATCGATTTCACTGGAATTCATCTGGTCATACGGGCGCACCCAAGCATCATCGGTAACGCTGCAAATAAGGAAAACAAGCGGAGCCCCAAAGATAGACCCATCACGAGCAAACCGAGGCTGACAAGCAGCAGCCTTCTCCAGAAGCTCGGGCGTATCCAACACCATCACACGAGAAGGATGATTATTACAAGCAGAAGGAGCAATCCGCCCAGCCTCAACAATGGCATCCACCACAGCCTGCTCAACAGGACGGTCCTCAAACGAACGACAAGAATACCGACCACGAGCCAGATCCAAATAAGACATACAAGCCCTCCAACAATTAAAAATCAAACAAACCCAAAGTAACCCAAACAGTACCCAAAGCAGCAATCAGCCAAACGCTCATCAAGAGCCAAAGTGTCCGAATGGATACCAAAGGTCCCTTCAGCCAAACCCCCATTGCGCTAAACCTATCAGCCAAAGTTCCCAATGGTGGTACGTAAGGGAGCGGGCCCGACCACTAATACCTTTTGAACGACTCTGCTTGCAGCCGGAGTGAAAAAGGTATTAGTGGTCGGGCCCGCGACCGGTGGGATACGTACCCCCAATTAACTGTTCTTCATGACAATCGAATCCACAACATCGGCCACATTCTCGCAGCAGTCGGCGCAGTACTCCAGGAAGGCGTACACGTCACGCCAAGCGATGACCTCGAGCGGGTCCTTGCCGTTAACGTGCAGGTTGCGCATGGCGTTGATGTAGAGCTCGTCGGCCTCGGACTCGATGGTGTTGATCTGGATGACGAGCTCGCGCAGGGTCTTGGACTTGCGGTAGTTGGGCAGCTCGACCATCAGATCCTTCATGGCGCGGCAGGCATCGGTTACCTTGTGGGCGATGACGATGGCGTCGGGATGGATGCTCTGAATGTTGGTGAAGTAGACGCGCTGCACGACGCCCTCGATGCGGTCGAGCACGGTGTCGAGTGAGCAGCTCATCAGATCCAGATCCTCGCGCTCGAGCGGGGTGATAAAGGCGGTGAGCAGGGCGTCTTCGAGTTCGTGGTGCTTCTTGTCTGCCGCATGCTCAATCGCATGCATCTTATCGAGCATGTCGTGGATCTGCGCGGGGTCGAAGTTCTCAAAAATCTTGGTGAGCAGCTCTGCGGCCTGGACGGAGAGGTCGGCGCAGGCGACGTAGTTGTCAAAGTAGAACGAATCGGGTTTCTTTGCCATGGGTGGGTCCTTTCGAGGCGAAGACGGGTGGGCGAAGTGTTGCGGT
The DNA here is from genome assembly GCA_900542965.1 of uncultured Collinsella sp. Classification (GTDB taxonomy): domain Bacteria; phylum Actinomycetota; class Coriobacteriia; order Coriobacteriales; family Coriobacteriaceae; genus Collinsella. The sequence goes on along the minus strand of UQPY01000002.1, from coordinate 33,917 downwards.
CCGGATGGACGTTCGGTTTGACTAGAGGAACATCATGAACAGCTTGGCCATGACAAAGCTGATGAGTCCGCAGGCGGGGAAGGTGAAGAACCAGGTGAACATCATGTCCTTGACGACGCCGAAGTTGATGGCCGAGAGGCGCTTGACGGCACCGACGCCCATGATGGCGCAGGTTTTGATGTGGGTGGAGGACACGGGGATGCCGGTAAGGGTGGCAAGCAGCAGGTTCGCGGCGCCCGCGAGGTCGGCGGAGAAGCCCTGATACTTCTCGAGCTTAACCATGCTCTGGCCGACGGACTTGATGATGCGCTCACCGCCCACGCTGGTGCCGATACCCATGGTGGCCGAGCACAGCAGCATAATCCAGATGGGGATGCCGGCATCGCCGACGCTCGTCTGGCCGTTTGCGAAGGCTACGCCTAAAAAGAGCACGCCGATGAACTTCTGTCCATCCTGCGCGCCGTGCATAAAGCTCATGGCCGCAGCGCTCGCGATCTGAGCGTATTTAAAGAAGACATTGGCACGTCGCCTGTTGGCGGCGGCGAAAAGAATCGAGACGAGTTTGCACAGGACCCAGCCCATGACAAAGCCCAGGCCGATGGAGAGCGCCAGGCCGTAGATGACCTTCATCCACTCGTGGACGTTGACGCTGTTCGCGCCGCCGAGGGCGATAGCGGCACCGGTCAGGCCGGCGATAAGGCTGTGGCTTTGCGAGGTGGGGATGCCAAAACGCGACGCTGTGGCGCCGTAGACGACGATGGAGAACAGCGCCGCGCACAGACAGGCGAGCGCCATGGTGCTGTTTCCGCCAAAGTCGACGATATGTGAGATGGTGTTGGCGACGCTCGCATTAAAGTGCGTCATGATGAGCACGCCGAGGAAGTTGAATGCGGCGCTCATGAGAATGGCGGCGCGGGCGGGCATGCAACGCGTAGTGACGCAGGTCGCGATGGCGTTGGGCGCGTCGGTCCATCCGTTGACGAAGATGGCGCCGAGCGCGAGGATCACGGTGACGGCAAGGACTGGGTTCGACACAATTTGGCCGAGGAAGGTTGAGAACGTTACGTCCATATATGGGCTTTCTCGAAGTTTGCAGGCACGTTACAAAAACATGATAAATCGTATCACCTCCTGTGGGTTTCTTAACGGAGTTCTGACGTGAGAAGTGGATTTTTGGCACTAAAATTGAATATTAGTCCTGTTGACCGTGGGTATTCTTTTTGCTAACACGCCATGCGGACACGTGCGATTGCTACGACACTCCAAAACCACAGTCTGTTCGCTTTACAAGATGCAAACATGCGTTCGATAATAGGAGACATGGAATATCGACAGACAGATGGCAAAACTCGGCGCGTGCACAAGCAGTATGTGGACGTCGTGGCTCGCATCCTCGCGGGCGGACAAGTCGTGCCGGTTACCGTCTGCTGGGTCGACGGTCGCTGCTTTACGATTGACGAGATTGTCTCGTCCACGGGCTTTGGCTTAACGGTTCACGGCATTCGTACGGCAACCTATAAGGTGCGTTTTGGCGGGCACGCGACCGAGTTGTATCTGGAGGACCAGACGCGTGAACGACCAGATGGCTCGCAGGCCCATCTGATGCGTTGGTGGGTGTGGGCATTCGACCGTACGCTCGAGGGCGAGCGCCGTAGGTAAGGACGCACGGCGTTCGGGTACAATGACAGGAATCTTGTCAGCTACTGCGCCGTTATTTGTGGCGCTTTTTGAAAGGACGAACCTATGAACGATATCCAGGGCTATCAGAACGGCCCCGTCGAGAGCGGCGCAAGCCGCGCCAAGGAGATGTCGCCGCGCGCGTACAATCTCGCCATGTCTGCCCTGATCTTCTTGGGCTTTTGCGCCATGGGCACCGGCGCCTACTTTACGAGCACCATGTCGTTTGCGCGCATGATGATGAGCGGCGCCGCCTTGCCGCTGGTCTTTGGCTCGTTTATTTTGACCATCGTCGGCATGGTCATGATGTCGGCCGCCGCCAGCAAGCAGTCCGTGGGCCTGTCCCTTGTGGGCTACGTAATCTTTGCGAGTACCTTTGGCCTGACCGCGTCGTTTGGCCTTGCCAACTACGACCTGCCCACCATCAACACTGCCTTTATCGCCACGGCCGCCATCACCTTTGTTTTTGGCGCCTTGGGCGTGACGTTCCCCAAGTTTTTCCAGCGCGTATATGGCATCGGTTTTGGCATTCTGCTCGCCACTATTCTGGTTGAGATCGTGCTGATGTTCATGGGCGTCTCGCAGACCATCACCGACCTGATCGTGATCGTGGTGTTCGCCGGCTTTATTGGCTACGACACCTATGTTGCTACGACGGTGCCGCCTACGCTGCCCAACGCCGTGCTCATGGCGTCCAATCTGTTCGTGGACATTATCAACGTGTTCCTGCGCATCCTGAACATCCTTGGTCGTCGCGACTAGTGGCGAATTGCGGCGGTGTTTGCCGTGCGTGTAAATCGATGCGAAAGGCGGTCCTTCGGGGCCGTCTTTTTTGTATGCGGCGGGGTATCATGGATGGGAAAAGCCGATAGCGGCAGCGACAGGAAAGGTGGCCACGTATGGCAGACGTCGACAACAGGAACCGTAACCGCAGGTCCAACCGAGCGGGTCAGCCCAATCCCAAGCGCGAGGCCCGTGCCAAGGCCGCCGAGCGTCACGTGGCAACTGTGTCCGAAGCGTGCGCCAAGGATATCGAGCGTTCGCTTGCCGGTGTTCGCGAGTTTGACGGTATGCCTGCCGGCTTTGTCTCGGCGATGAAGGCCAAGGTTCAGAGTGCTGTGGTCGCCGAAGAACAGGTTGCCGAGGACGTCGAGGGCGCGGAGGCTGCCGAGACCGAGACGGCGCCCGAGACCGAGGCAGCGCCTGAGCCTGCCGAGGAAATCGCCGAAGCTGAGTCCGCGCCTGCTGAGGAGCCCGCTCCGGTTCTGCCTGAGGTCACCGTGCTCGATGCCTCCGCCACGCAGGCCATCCTGGACAACGGTCGTGGCTATGCGCAGTTCTGCGACATGGCCGTGCTCGCCTTTGCCTCGTTCACCAACCCGGGCGGTGGCTACATCCAGGGCTATCTGGGCCAGGAGGCCACGCTGTGCGCCGATTCGTATCTGTACAACGTTCTCGATAAGCAGCGCAAATGGTACGGCGAGAACCGTCGCCGCAACATCAACTGCGAGCTTTACCGCAACCGTGCGCTGGTGGTGCCTGCGGTGCGCTTCGACCGCAACCACGTGCATGCATACGCCGACGTGATCGTGGCCGCCGCGCCCAACGTTAAGCGCGCCCGCCAGGAGTATCGCGTGAGCGACGATGCTCTGCTGGACGCCCTGCGCGACCGCATTCGCTTTGTGCTTGCCATCTGCGACGAGCTGGGTCGCGAGAAGCTCGTACTGGGCGCTTGGGGCTGCGACAACAACGGCTTTGACGCCGAGGCCGTGGCCGAGCTCTTCCGCAAGGAGCTCGCGTCGGGCGACTTTAAGGTCAAGCAAGTCTTCTTTGCCGTGCCTTCTACGCGCTGGGATGAGGATTTTGCCAAGTTCGAGCACGTGCTGGCAAACTTCCCCGAGCGCAACGAGGAGTCCTATGCCCAGGTTGCCGCTCGCACTGCGGCAGCTCGCGCCGCCGAGCAGACCCAGGCTGCTACCGAGGATGATGAGGACGAGGACGATTGGCGCAAGTACCTGTAATTGGTACGTGCTGACAGATGGGTCGAGCCGGCGGGAGAGGCTGCTTCCGTCGGCTTTTTACTGAGCGAGGGGCTTACGATGAAAAACGTTCTATGCTTTGGCGACAGCAACACCTATGGTTACGATCCGGCGGGCATGCGCGACGGCACCGCGGTGCGCTATGCGCAGGATGTGCGCTGGTGCGGCGTGGCCCAACGTGACTTAGGCGAGGGCTGGCATGTAATTGAAGAAGGCCTCAACGGCCGCACGACGGTACGCGACGACATGTGCCATCTGGACACCAATCTTAACGGCATCCGCGCACTTCCGATGCTGCTCGAGGCCCATAAGCCGCTGGACGCCATTGTGATCATGCTGGGCACCAACGACTGTAAGACGGTCTTTAACGTGACAGCTTCCGATATCGCCCGTGGCGCCATGGCGCTGATTCGCGCCGTCCGCGCGTTTCCGTGGACCGACGCTGCGCCTTGTCCGCGCATTCTGCTGATGGCGCCTATCAAGATCAAGCCGCAAATCGCCGATGTATATATGACCGATTTTGACGAGCGTTCCGTCGAGGCCTCGGAGCATTTTGGCGAGTACTACGCACATGTGGCTGAGCAGTTTGGCTGCGACTTTTTGAATGCCGCCGACTTTGCCGAGCCGGGCGATATCGACTATCTGCATATGATGCCCGAAAGCCACGAGAGCTTGGGACATGCCGTGGCGGCCAAGCTCCAAGAGATGCTCGGTGAGTAGCACGGCCCCAAACCACCGCAAAGGTGCCTGTCCCCTTTGCGGTGGTTTGGGCTGCGAATCTTAATACTGCCACATGTGATTGACGGGGCCGGAACCTTTGCCCATGTCAAAGCCGGCGGCGAGGGCGCCCGTTAGGTAGGCCTTGCCCGCGTTGACGGCGTCGGCAAGATCCATGCCCTGCGCCAGCGCGCAGGCGATGGCGGACGAGAGCGTGCAGCCGGTGCCGTGTGTGTTGTCGGTCTCGATGCGCTTGTGGCGGAACCACGTGGTGAGTGGATCTCCCAGATGGTTGCCCTCGTCATCGAGTGGCGCGGGTTCGGCCAGTACATCGTTGGCCTCGTTGACAAGATGCCCACCCTTAACGAGGGATGCGCAACCAAAGCGGCGGGTGAGGAGCATGGCAGCATTTTGCTGCGTGCGCTCGGAGTCGACCTCGTAGTCGAGCAGGGCCATGGCCTCGGGAATATTGGGCGTGATAACCGTCGCTAGCGGGAACAGGCGGCGGGTGAGCGCCTCGGCGGCATCTTCGGCAATCAGCCGTGCGCCCGAGGTGGCTACCATGACGGGGTCGACTACCACGTTTGTCGCGTTCCAAGCGCTCAGGCGGTCGGCGATAACCTCGATAATCTCGGCAGAGGAAACCATGCCAATCTTGACGGCGTTGGGGCGGATATCGTCAAAAACGGCATCGATCTGTGCCGCGACAATATCCGGGGAGATGTTCTGCACGGCGGTGACGCCCAGGGTGTTCTGTGCGGTGATAGCGGTGATGGCCGTCTCGGCATACAGGCGGTGCGCCGTGATGGTCTTGATGTCGGCCTGAATGCCGGCGCCACCGCTGGAATCGGATCCTGCGATGGATAGAACGGCAGGTACCTTACTGCGATCCATGTTCGCTCCCTTGTTCGGTCGGAATCAAATGGGTCTATAAGCCAGCATTATAAAGATGCCCGGGCCGACTCTATGTCGAACCCGGGCGGGCGATGCAATCTTTACGCAAATGCAAGCAAATGTTCACACGTCAACAATTGACAGGCACCGGCTCGCCGCCAGAAGCGGCCGCGGCGACAGGGCTAGTCCTCCATGCCGAGGTCGATCGTGGTGCCCTCGAAGATTTTGTTGACGGTGCGGACGGCGCACATCTTGCCACACATGGTGCAAGTGCCCTCGGTGGCGGCGGGGGACTCCTCGTAGCGCTTCTTGCCCGTAACCGGGTCGAGCGCGCACTTCCACATGGCGTCCCAGTCGAGCTTGCGGCGTGCCTGGCCCATCTTGTCGTCCATGTCGCGGGCGTGGGGCACCTTTTTGGCGATGTCGGCGGCGTGTGCGGCGATCTTGGTGGCCATGAGGCCGTCGAGCACATCCTGGGCGTTGGGCAGGCATAGGTGCTCTGCCGGTGTCACGTAGCACAGGAAGTCGGCACCGGAGCTGGCGGAGATGGCGCCGCCGATGGCAGCGGTGATGTGGTCGTAACCCACGCCGATATCGGTCACCAGCGGCCCGAGCACATAGAACGGAGCATTGTGGCACAGGCGCTTCTGCAGTTTCATGTTGGCGGCGATCTCGTCGAGCGCCATGTGGCCCGGACCCTCGACCATAACCTGGACGCCGGCGGCCCATGCGCGCTTGCACAGCTTGCCCAGCTCGATCATCTCGGCGGTCTCGGTGGCGTCGTTGGAGTCGTAGAGGCAGCCCGGGCGGCAGGAGTCGCCGAGCGAAATCGTCACGTCGTACTCGTGGCAAATCTCGAGCAACTCGTCGTAGAACTCATAGAACGGGTTCTCGTTACCGGTGACCTCCATCCAGCCAAACAGCAGTGAGCCGCCGCGGCTCACGATGTTCATCAGGCGGCCGGTCTCCTTAAAGGTCTTGGTGACCGACTTGTTGATGCCGCAGTGAATGGTCATAAAGTCCACGCCGTCCTCGGCATGCGCGCGCACGACTTCGAACAGGTCGTCCTTCGTGAGCTTGACCAGCGGCTTTTCCATGTAGCCGATGGCGTCGTACATGGGGACGGTGCCTACCATGAGCGGCGTCTCGTCGATGAGCTGTTGGCGGAACTGGCGCGTCTTGCCCGAGTTGGAGAGGTCCATGATGGCGTCGGCGCCAAAGTCCTCGGCGATCTTGACCTTCTTCCATTCCTCGGTGGCATCGGCCTTGTCGCCCGAGATGCCCAAGTTCACGTTGACCTTGGTGGAAAGGCCCTCGCCGACACCAAAGGCGCGCATGCCCTTTTTGATATGCACGATGTTGGCGGGAATGGCGATGCGGCCGTCGGCCACGCGCTCGCGGATGTACTCGGGGTCGCGATGCTCGCGCTCGGCGACTTCCTTCATCTGCGGCGTGATCTGCCCGGCACGGGCGAAGTCGATTTGCGTGACGAGCTTGGGCTCGGTCTGTGTGCTCATTGGCACGGCTCCCTTCGTTGGCATTACCCATATCAGGTTTGCGGGTCAGGGCGGGCGCGCCCAATCTCAGCCTGCCGTCTTGTCCTGCAAGCTCCCCGTTTATGTAATGGGCTCAAGTATAGCCTGAATGGGTACGATTGGGCCAACGAGCGTGCCTGTGGGGAGGCGAACATGGAAGACAAGCATCTATATCGAGAGACGCAATGGGATGTATCGGCCGAGGAAAGCCGTGCGCACCATGGTCTTGTCGCGATTGGTTTTGCGGTGCTTGCCGTGCTGGTGATTGCCTTTTGTATCTGGACGTTTGGTGGTCGCGGCGGCGCTGCATGGGAGTTTGAGGCCGACGATGCCCTGCCGATCATGACGGTGAAGGTCACTGGCGGTAACACGGTGGCCGCGCCGGGCGACTACTGGTATCTGCGCGACGAGTTTGTGCAATTGCAGCTGAGCGGCGGGTCTATTCCGGGCGAGGAAATCGAACGCGTGACGTTTGATGAGGCGCTCAAAACACTGACGGTGGAGCTCAAAGATCAGGGCGATGTGCCCACGACCATGGATATCGCTCTGACGGAGTGGCGTCTGGAACCTCCGTCGGGCGTTACGGTATCCGACGTAGAGCGCGTTAAGGTTACCTACCAAGATGGCTCAACGAGCGAGATTGCAAAGGCCGATGGCTTGGCGGAGTAACGGGGCGTTTGGAAACGGCGGGCCTATTGTGCCTGCGCGTTCATGAATGCCAGGGTGTTTTTGTCTGAAAGCTCGGGGATGTGCCGATAGCCGATGTTGAATGCGGTAAGTTCGCTTGCATCCTCGAGCTTGTTTTCTGCCATCCACCGCACCATGGAGCCGCGCGCCTTTTTGCTGGCGGTCGAGCGCTGGATGGGCTTGCCGTTGCGGATACCCTCGCCAAAAAGGCATGTGACGGCCATGGCGTCGTCCGCGAGGTGGGGCAGAACGGTTTTGGCATACTCTACGCTGGCGAGATTGACGATCGTGGTGTTTGAGCCTGCCGGGGCGATAGCCCGCGCGAGCTTGTCGCTCCAAAACGCGTAGAGGTCTTGGGCATCGTCAACGGCGAGCTTCGCGCCCATCTCCAGTCGATACGGTTCGACGGCATGGAAGGGACGAACGCACCCGTAGAGGCCGGAGAGGATCCACAGATGGTCTTGCAGCCATGCGAGCTGCACTGAATCCATCACCTCGGGTGCCATGCTCTGGTACTGAATGCCGTGATAGGACATGATGGCGGGGGAGAGGTGACGGGCGAGTGCGGGATTGTCGAGATCGCCGTTCCCCAAGATGGGCTCGAACTCATGCAAAATGTCGAGACAAGGGGCCAGCAGCTTGTCGCTGACGTTCCACAGAGCTTGTAGGCCGCTGTCGCCTTCGGTTCGTTCGATGTCCAAGAGCGCATGGTGCAGCTGAGCGGTCTCGCGCGCAAAGGGCGGAATCCCCTGAACTTCAAAAGCATCTTGTGCCGCGCGCATTTGCTTGGCGGGTGAAACGATGACCTGGAGCATGAACTCTCCTCTGCCAAAAAAGTCGCGGCGGAATACGGTCTGCGCGAGCCGGTTGAAGGCCAGGTTAGTCCGTATTCCACCGCAAGTTATAAAGGGCCGGTTTGGTGCGCCTTACAAGGGTTGGTTAGGCGCGCTCGAGGAAGGCTTTGTACCCGCGATAGGCCTCGTAGATATCGGCCTTGTTGGCGACCTCCCACAGGGCGTGCATGGACAGGACGGCAACGCCGGAGTCGATGACGTTCATGCCATACTTGGCCATGATGTAGGCAATGGTGCCGCCGCCGCCCGCGTTGACGCGACCGAGCTCACAGGTCTGGAAGTCCACGCCGGCCTCGTCCATGATGTCGCGGACGAGGGCCACGTACTCGGCATCGGCGTCGTTGGAGCCGCCCTTGCCGCGGCTGCCCGTGTACTTGTTAAAGCACAGGCCGCGACCCATAAAGGCCGCGTTCTTGGTCTCGAACTTGCCGGCATAGCCCGGGTCGAAGCCGGCGGACACGTCGGAGGAGAGCATGCGGCTGCGGGCGAGTGCGCGGCGCAGGGCCAGCGGGCTATCCTCGCCGGCGAGCGTCATGATCTCGGCGACGGTGTTCTCGAAGAAGCGGCTCGTCATACCGGTGGCACCCACGGAGCCGATCTCCTCCTTGTCGACGATGAGCGTGATGCTCGTGCGCTCCACGTTGGCGACGTCGATCTGGGCGAGCATGGAGGGGTAGGCGCAGACGCGATCGTCGTGGCCATAGCCCAAAATCATGGAGCGGTCGAGGCCCATGTCGCGGGCGGGGCCGGCGGGCACGACCTCGATCTCGGCGGAGAGGAAGTCCTCCTCCTCGACGTCGTACTGCTCCTTGAGGATGTCCAGGAACATCTGCTTGACGGGCTCCTTGGGGGCGTCCTTGTCGTCCCCATCGAACTTGACGGGACGACCGCCCACGATCACGTCGAGGATCTCGGCATCGACGGCGTCCTTGGCAGGCTTGGACATCTGCTCGCTCGAGAGGTGGATCAGCAGGTCGGAGATGGTAAAGACCGGGTCGTCCGCCTTGTCGCCGATATTGATGTCGACGGTGGTACCGTCCTTTTTGCAGATGACGCCCACGAGTGCGAGCGGGGAGGCTACCCAGTGGTAGCTCTTGACGCCGCCGTAGTAGTGCGTGTCGAGGTAGGCCATGTCGCCGGCCTCGAAGGCGGGATTCTGCTTAAGGTCCAGGCGCGGCGAGTCCACGTGGGCGCCCAGGATGTTAAAGCCCTGCTCGAGCGGGGCGGTGCCCAGGTTGACGAGCATAAGGTCCTTGCCGTGGTTGGCGGCGTACACCTTGTCGCCTGCCTTGAGCTCGCGGCCCTCGGCGATCACGGTCTCCAGGTCGACGTATCCCGCCTCCTCGGCCATCTTGATGCCGGTCTTGACGCACAGGCGCTCGGTCTTGTTCTCGCTCAAAAACTGCTTATAGCCGCGGCAAAGCTCCTCGAGCTCCTCGACTTGCTGTGGCGTGTACTTTTTCCATGCGCAGGGACGCTCCATGACGCAGGCTCCTTTCGGATCGATCGTGCTGGTTGATGTACCGTGAGCCATCGTATCACGCGCGGGCCCGCGGCGGCAGGGAAGCCTGATGTGCGGTGGCCGCGGGGCGGGGAGCGTGTAAACTGGTGTGAGCAAACCGTGCCCAGCCCAAAGCGAGGTATTCAATATGTCTGACAAGCGCCGCACCTTTGCCGTTATCGACGGCAACTCGCTCATGCACCGCGCTTTCCACGCCGTGCCGCCCACCATGAATGCGCCGGACGGCCGCCCCACCAACGCGATCTTCGGCTTTCTGAACATGTTTCTCAAGATGATCGATGCCTTTAACCCCGACGGTGTGGTCGTGGCGTTTGACAAGGGCAAACCGCGCGTGCGCATGGAGATGCTGCCGCAGTATAAGGCGCAACGCCCGCCCATGGACCCCGATCTGCATGCGCAGTTTCCGATGATCAAGGAGCTGCTCACCGCGCTCAACGTGCCGATTCTGCAGTCCGAGGGCTGGGAAGGCGACGATATCCTGGGAACCATGGCGCGCCTGGGCGAGCAGGCCGGCTGCGACATGCTACTGGTGACCGGCGACCGCGACATGTATCAACTCGTGACCGAGCACGTCAACGTGGTCTCGACCCGCAAGGGCCTGTCCGACGTGGCGATCATGACGCCCGAGAGCGTGGACGACCTGTATCACGGCATTACGCCGGCGCTCGTGCCCGATTTTTACGGTCTAAAGGGCGATACGTCGGACAACATTCCCGGCGTACCGGGCATCGGCCCCAAAAAGGCGAGTGCGCTCATTGCGCAGTACGGTAGCTTGGACGAAGTCATCGCGCATGCCGACGAGGTCAAGGGCAAGATGGGCGAGAACCTGCGTGCACACATCGACGACGCACTACTGAGCCGCAAGGTTGCGACAATTCGCACCGATGCGCCCGTCGAGCTCGACTTTGAGGCGACGTCCTTCCCGGCGTTTTCTGCCGATGAAGTGTCCGCGGCGCTGGGCACGCTTGGTATCACCGCCATGCAGAACCGTTTCTTGGCGCTGATCGGCGGCGAGGGCGGGGCTGCTGCTAGAACGTTTGAGATGCCCACGATTGAGCGCACCGCTGCCGGCGATGCCGAGGCGCTTGCTGCCGTGGCGTCCGAGGTTGCCCGCGCGATCGAGGCGGGCGAGTGGGTCGCCGCCGTGGTGGACGACGACAAGGAAGAGGGCGCGCTCTTTGGACTGACGCGCACACTGTGGTTGGCGACGTCCAAGGGCCTGTTCGCGCTCGAGGAAGCCGATGACGGCACGCCTGCCGCTGTCGAGGGCTTCAACTTCGTCCACGGCGTGATTGCCGGCGTGCTCGCGCGTCTGTTTATGGAGGGTCGCGTGGCGAGCCCGGATATGAAGGCGCTGTTGCACGAGCTTTCGCCCATCGATTCTTCTGAGCCCGAGCTCATGGATCCGCTGTCTGCCGATTCCACGCGCATCTTCGATACCGTGGTCGCTGCCTACCTGCTGGATTCCGATCGCTCCGAGTTTGACGAGGACTATCTGGCCGATACTTATCTGCAGATGTCGCTGCCCGCGGCCCGCGGCGCGGAGGGCGCCAGAGAGGATGCGCCTGTGCCCGCTGCTCGCACGGCGGCCCTGACGTTGGCGCTCGTGGCCCCGCTGCGCGACCACATGGCGCGCGAGAACGCCGCAAACGTGTTCGACGGCATTGAGATGCCGCTCGTGCCGGTGCTCGCCAAGATGGAGCGCGCAGGCATGCTCGTGGACCCCGATCGCCTGCACAATCTGTCCGAGGGCTTGGCGACCCAGATTGCTGAGGTTGAGCGCAACATTCGCGACCTGGCCGGCGATGAGACCTTCAACATCGGCAGCCCTATGCAGCTCTCGCACGTACTCTTTGACGTGATGGGGCTTCCGACCAAAGGCCTCAAGAAGACCAAGCGTGGCTATTATTCGACCAACGCCAAGGTGTTGAGCGACCTTGCCCACGACCACGAGATCGTGCGCCAGATTCTGGACTGGCGCGAGAAGTCCAAGATCAAGTCGACGTATCTGGACACGCTGGGTCCGCTGCGCCGTGGCGACGGTCGTGTGCACACCACGTACAACCAGACCATTACGGCGACGGGACGTTTGTCCTCGAGCGACCCCAACCTGCAGAACATTCCGACGCGCTCTGAGCTCGGCCGCACGGTCAAGACGGCGTTCAGCGCGGGCGAGGGGTCGCTGTTCCTGGCCGTCGACTACTCGCAGATCGAGCTGCGCCTGCTCGCGCATCTCTCGGGTGACGAGCACTTGGTGCGCGCCTTTAACGAGGGTGAGGACTTCCATGCCGAGACGGCCGCGCGCGTATTTGGCGTGCCGGTGTCCGAGGTAACGCCCGACCTGCGCAGTCGCGCCAAGGCCGTGAACTTTGGCATTGTGTACGGCCAGCAGGCCTACGGTCTGTCGCAATCGTTGCACATCTCGATGGCCGAGGCGCGCGACATGATCGATCGCTATTACGAGGCCTACCCGGGCGTGCGCACGTTCCTGGACAACGTGGTGGCGCGTGCCAAGCAGACGGGCTACGCCGAGACCATGTATGGGCGTCGCCGCCACATTCCCGAGCTCAAGGCCAAAAACCCACAGCTCCGCGGCTTTGGTGAGCGCACGGCCATGAACCACCCCATGCAGGGCACCGCCGCCGACATCATCAAGATCGCCATGGCCCGCGTAAGCCGCCGCCTGGAAGAAGAGGGTTTTGCCGCCCACATGATCTTGCAGGTACACGACGAACTGGACTTTGAGTGCCCCGTCAACGAAGTCGAGCGCCTGACCGCCATGGTCCAAGACGTTATGGAACACGTCGTAGACCTACGCGTACCCCTAATCGCCGAAGCTTCGACTGGAGTGACCTGGGCAGACGCCAAGTAAGGGCACGACCACAATTCCAAAGTAACCAAAACCAGAAGGACGCCCCTCATCAACAAGGAGCGTCCTTCGTTCAATAAAAATCAGCCAAAGTATCTAGGCGCCAAGACGCCATCCATGCGGCAAGCAAGTCAACGTAGCCATGCCCGGGTCCGGCCGTTTGATTTTTGTAGATTCCGCACGAGCCGAAGGCCACTTAATGTGGCCTTCGAGCGAGCCCAGGACCTGACCGAGCAAAAATCAAACGGCCGGCCCCGGGCATGGCGACGAGATAGATTACCGAGCCGCCAAGATGGCGTCGATGAGCGTCAGTACGCCCCCGTCGTTGTTGCTCGGAATGCGCCACTTAGCATGCGCGTTCATATGCTCCTCGGCATTGTCCACGATAAAGCTGTGACCGACGCGCTCGAGCATGGGGATGTCGTTGTAGGTATCGCCCACGGCGGCGGCGTCGGCGATATCGATGCCCAGGTGCTCGCACAGGTGCGCGACGCCGGCGCCCTTGTCGACGCCCAGGTTCATAAAGTCGATCCACTCGCGCCCAGCGTTGGTGACGTAGAGCTGATCCGAGAACGCGGGGCTATAGGTCTCGCGGAATGCGGGCTCGGCATCGTAGGCAGGGAAAAAGACCGAAATCTTGTTGGACTCGAAATCGATGCCCTCAAAGCTATCGACGTAGTTGATCGTGTTGTAGTACACGCTGATCTCGTCGTGGTACTGATGGTCGCGGGCGAGCACATAGAACTCGTCGTAGCAGCACAGGACGGGAACGGCGCGCGGGTCCTCCGAGGCACGAGCAAGCACCTGCTGATACAGCGCCACATCGATGTTGCTCTTATAGATATAGCTGCCGCGGTAGATGACGCAGGCTCCGTTGTCAGGACAAAAAGCAAGGCGGTTCTTAATGCTCTCGAACATTTCCTCGAGTTTGGGGGCAGGGCGTCCGCTGGCGGGGCAGAATACAATGCCGGCGTCGGCGAGCTTGTCCAGGCGCTCATCAAGACCCTGCGGCAACACGCGCTCGTCGGTGAGCAGCGTCTTGTCCATGTCGACGGCGAGAATCTTAATGTTTCCGATATTGGTGTCCGATTCGTAAGTTTGCATAAAAGCGCGCCTTTCGTTTCGAAATTGTTTCAGACGTTATAACCATCAACTGGTAGTCGGGCGTATTTTCGCAGGATTGGCGCGTATTTGCACCATGATTCACAAACTAATGAAAAAACTTTTCAGAAAATTGAATTTGTCGCTTGTGCAGCAGGCACTTTATCGTAATATAGCGAACATCGAAAACGGAGACGGCAAAAGAGCCGCTTACCGAGGAAAAGGTACCGTTTGCGATATTTGAATTGCGCCCGGCGATACGTGAAAGGAGAGGCAGATGCAGTTCGTACAGATCATCACCACTGCAGACAATGCCCTCCGACGCCAGCGCGCAATTTCCCGACGACGATAACAATCGTCTCTGTCCGCATGGGGCGAATTGCCTCAACAGAGTCATTTTGAGGTCGTTGGGTTTTAGCACGACATTGCTGCATGTTTCTAGGGCATGTATGTGCTGATTTTTGCTATTTAACCTGATATTGCACGGTATATGACCTTGAAATGACTTGCAACTGACCGATGTTCTAACTAGCTACCAAGGGCGAAAGGAAACAGCCATGAGCAAGGAAAAAGTCGTTCTCGCATATTCCGGTGGTCTTGATACATCCGTATGTGTCAAATGGCTCCAGGACGAGAAGAATCTCGATGTTGTTTGTGTCTGCGGCAACGTGGGCCAGGAGGAGACCGGCCTGGATGCCAAGAAGCAGAAGGCGCTCGACCTGGGCGTTCTCGATTGCCAGGTGCTCGACCTGCGCGACGAGTTCTCCGATGAGTTCCTGACCAAGGCCATCGCCGCCAACTCCATGTACGAGAACAAGTATCCGCTGCTCTCCGCTCTTTCCCGTCCGCTGCTTGCCAAGAAGCTTGTCGAGGTCGCCCATGAGTTTGGCGCGACCTACGTCGCCCACGGCTGCACCGGCAAGGGTAACGACCAGGTCCGCTTCGAGGCTGCCGTCAAGGCCCTCGACCCCGAGCTTAAGGTTATCGCCCCGGTTCGCGAGTGGGACCTGAAGTGCCGTCCCGACGAGGTCGCCTACGCCCATGCTCACAACGTCCCGGTTCCCGAGGGTGCTAACGACAACCCCTACTCCATCGACGACAACCTGTGGGGTCGCGCCATCGAGTGCGGCCACCTGGAGGATCCCTGGAACGAGCCGCTCGACGACGCTTGGGTTATGACCAAGAACCCCGAGGACACGCCGGACACCCCGACCTACACTGAGATTGAGTTTGAGGCCGGCAAGCCCGTTGCCGTCGACGGCAAGAAGATGAAGCTCTCCGAGATCGTCATCGCCCTCAACAAGATCTCCGGCGACAACGGCTTTGGCCGTCTCGATTTGGTCGAGGATCGTCTGGTGGGCCTCAAGAGCCGCGAGTGCTATGAGGTTCCCGGCGCCCTGACGCTCATCACCGCCCACAAGGCGCTCGAGGACATCTGCGTCGAGGGTGACCTGCTCAAGACCAAGATCAAGCTCGAGCAGGATTGGGCCACCGCCGTGTACAACGGTCAGTGGTACAGCCCGCTCAAGAACGCGCTCGACGCCTTTATGGCCGATACCCAGAAGTTCGTGACCGGCACCGTCCGTCTGAAGTTCTTTAAGGGCAACTGCCATGTCGTCGGTCGCAAGAGCCCGTTTAGCCTCTATGACTACGGTCTGGCTACCTACGACCGCGACACCACGTTTGACGAGAAGGCCAGCGCCGGCTTTATCGAGATCGATACGCTGTCGCTCAAGACGTGGGCAAAGGTCCAGGGCCCCAGCTCTGCCGCCGCCCAGGCCTAGCGCCTCCTTCCCTTGGTATCCGCGCGGCCCATCCGCGTGATACATAACGGGCGCACGGGGTCCCTACCTTTCGTTATGCTTGCTGACACTTCTTAACATCGGTGGCCCCTACGTTCCGCCCGCATATATGATGCCGCGTCTGCGGCTGAGTCCGAGCCCCGCCGGGGTTGTCCGGCGGGGCTCCTTCTATCAATTTGGCGGCTCTGCGCCTATATATATGAGGAGTATCCATTATGTTCAATGCTATCGCGCATGCTTTACTTGCCCTCGCGCCCGAGCTCGATGCTGCAAAGGTCGAGGACGTCCCTATGAGCCTGAAGGCTTGGATTGACGGTTCGCAGGGCAACATCCGGAGGGAGACGTTGGGCGCCAAGTGCATGGTGCGTCACTTCTTTGCAAATTAGCTATATGGCCTCGCGCACGGTGGGGAATATGCAAAACTAGCGGTTGAAAAATCGCTTTAGCGATATGGCGCATTGCTTTGGGCGCTTGTTTTGGTATTTGGAGAAAGGAGACGGTTCCATGGCTCTTTGGGGCGGTCGTTTTGAGGCGGGCGTGGCCGAGGTCACGCAGGAGTTTGGTGCGTCGTTGCCGGTCGACAAGCATCTCTATAAGCAGGATATCGCCGGCTCTAAGGCGCATGCCAAGATGCTGGCCGCCCAGGGCATCATCAGTGCCGAGGACGAGCAGGCGATCGCCGAGGGCCTGAACGGAATCGAACAGGATATCGATGCCGGCAACTTTACCTTCGATATCAACGACGAGGACATCCATATGTCCATCGAGAGCGAGCTGACGCGTCGCATCGGTGAGGCCGGTAAGCGCTTGCATACCGGGCGTTCGCGCAACGACCAGGTGGCGACCGATACGCGCCTGGGCGTCAAGGCGCTTGCCAAGGAGCTCATGGAGGCCAATCTTGAGCTGCGCCATGTGCTGATGGATGCGGCTAAGAAGTACGACAAGGTGATTCTGCCGGGTTACACGCATATGCAGCACGCTCAGCCCGTGCTGCTGTCGCATCATCTGCTGGCGTATTCCTGGATGTTCGCGCGCGACTTTACACGCTTGAAGGCCGCCTTTGATGCCGCCGACAACTGTCCGCTGGGTGCTGCCGCGCTTGCCGGCACGAGCTATCCTCTCGATCGCCAGATGACGGCTGCCGAGCTTGGCTTTGCGGGCGTGATTCCTAACTCACTCGATGCTGTTTCCGATCGTGATTTCCTGCTCGACCTGCATTACGCCGGCTCCGTTATGGCGATGCACCTGTCGCGTCTTTCCGAGGAGATCGTGCTGTGGTCGAGCTCCGAATTTGGCTTTATCACGCTTTCCGACTCCTACTCCACCGGCTCGTCCATCATGCCGCAGAAGAAGAACCCCGACTTTGCCGAGCTTATTCGCGGCAAGAGCGGCCGAGTCTATGGCAACCTGGTGCAGCTGCTCGTGACCATGAAGGGCTTGCCGCTTGCTTATAACAAGGACCTGCAGGAGGACAAGGAGGGCGCGCTCGATACCGCCCACACGCTCATGCAGTGCCTGTCGGTTATGGCCGGTATGATTTCGACTTGGACCGTCAACGAGGATGCCATGGCGCGCGAGTGCGGCGTGGGGCACCTTGCCGCCACCGATGTTGCCGATTACCTGGCTAAGCGTGGTCTGCCGTTCCGCGAGGCACATGCCGTGGTGGGCCATCTGGTCCTGATGTGTGAGAAGCGTAGCTGCAATCTTGAGGACCTGCCGTTTGAGGTGTTCCAGGAGGCAAGCCCGCTCTTTGAACGCGATATTACCGAGGCGCTCGACATCCCGTCGATTGTCGCTGCACGCACGACCGAGGGCGGTACCGCCCCTGCCGCCGTTGCCGTGCAGCTGCAGCGTGCCGAGGCACAGCTCGTGGCCGACGAGGGCGTGTTTGGATCGCTGACCAAGGTCGTCGAGATGGGCCACGGGATAAAGTAAGGGTTTGGCCGAAGCCGTTTTTGCCATTTATTGAGGAATCGTATTTTGCTTTACTGGCGTCTGCTGATGTGGGCGTCCGTATTTTGTTGCTATGGGGGAGGGGCTTGTCGAGAAGTTCTGTAGGACCTTTGGGCAGGTTGTGAAGGGGGTACGTTCGCGGGCGGCAACCGACCGCCTGCTCTGTTCGATGCGGTTGATGGGCGGTCGGATGGTACTCTAATCGGGCTTCGAAACAGAAGTGACACATATGGAGCGCTTTAATAAATTGAAGCGTTTCAATAAACAGCTTTTTGTTTAACTGCAGCTAAAACTCTGTTACGATGCAGTCCAGGCGGGTGCCGGAATGGGACTTGGGCACGCGCGAACCTACTTGAAAGGCTACCTTATGGCTATCGAGAAGACCTTCATCATGATTAAGCCCGACGCGGTGCGCGATCGCAAAATCGGCGAGATTGTCGCTCGCATTGAGCGCAGCGGCCTTGTCATCGAGCGCATGGAGATGACCACGCTCGAGCGCGCTACCGTCGAGGAGCACTACGCCCATCTGGCCGACAAGCCCTTCTTTGGCGGTCTCTGCGACTTTATGACGAGCGGTCCGGTCGTCAAGATGGTCGTTTCCGGTCTCTCCGCTGTTGCTAAGATGCGCACCCTCATGGGCGCTACTAATCCGCTTGACGCTGCTCCTGGTACCATCCGCGGCGACTTTGCCGTCGATGTCAACGCCAACGTGATCCACGGCTCCGACTGCCTGGAGAACGCCGAGATTGAGATCAAGCGCTTCTTTGGCTAAACCAGCTTTGACTCCTTAAAGCTGTTAGCGTGTGGCTTGGGCGCCGCGGAACTCCATCCGCGGCGCCCTTTTATTCCAAAATCTATGAAGGGGCCCGTTCGGTCATGAGTTCCGAGCGGGCCCCTGCTGTTAGCTTGTGGCACTGAGTTGTTTAGGCCTCGTCGACGACCTTGAGACCGCGCGTGTGGTCAATCTCGTTGAGGAGGTTAACGCGACGCTCGTGACGACCGCCCTCAAACTCGGCGTCGAGCCACTCGTCGACAATCATCTTGGCGAGCTCGGAGCCCACGACGCGGGCGCCAAAGGCGAGCACGTTGGTATTGTTGTGCATGCGGGAGAGCTTGGCGCTGAAGGGCTCGGAGCACACGACGGCGCGTACGCCCTCGACCTTGTTGGCAGCCAAGCTAATCCCGACACCGGTGCCACAGATGAGGATGCCCAGGTCGACGTCGCCGTTGGCAACGGCCTTACCCACCTTGTAGCCGGCGATGGGGTAGTCAAAGCTCTCGGAGGTGTCGGTGCCAAAGTTCACGACCTCGCAGCCGCGCTCCTTCAGGTGCTCGGAAATGATGTTCTTGAGCTCGACGGCGGCGTGGTCGTTACCGATACCGATCTTCATGGATGGTTCCTCTCTGGTCTGTGCGGCGCAAATGCTAAAGGTGTTTACCGCGTTCGACTGCATGATAGCGCGACTTTTGCGTAAACGCTCGGGTGTTTTTTGGTCAAACGCTTTAGCATGCAACAAGACCGGCTTCTCATGAATGAATGCTGTCAGTTTGTGCTTGAGCGCCGTCCGCCGGAACCATGGTTGCGGTTTTTGATGCATTGTTATCAAATAAAGGAACTAACCATTCTTGAGAGCCCAGCCCGTTATGCAAGCAGGAGATACCTATGCCTACCGATTCCGTCCGTGATGCCGCGTTTTGCGATGTTTTGAACCGCGAGCTTGTCTGTGCGCTCGGCTGTACCGAGCCCATTGCCGTTGCCTATGCAGCAGCGCTGGCGAGCCAGACGCTCGGTTGCGATCCCGAGTATATGGATGTTGCCTGTTCGGGCAACATCATCAAGAACGTTAAGAGCGTGACCGTGCCCAACTCGGGCGGTATGCACGGTATTGAAGCCGCGGCCGTGCTGGGTGCCGTGGGCGGCGACGCTAAGAGCGCGCTCGAGGTGCTCGAGAGCGTTGACGATGAAGACCGTGCTCGCGTGGCCGAGCTCCTCGCCGACGCCGGCTACTGCGATGTGTCGCTTGTCGAGGGTGTGCCCAACCTCTACATCAAGGTGACTGCGACGGCCGGGGGCCATACCGCGGTCGTCGAGATTACCGACCACCACACCAATGTCACGTGCCATACGCTCGACGGTATTCCGGTATGCGGCAAGTCGGCGGGGGAGTGTGCCGCCTGCGCCGAGCGCGTGGTGGCCGAGCGCGCGGCAGATAAGGCCGACACGCCCATGTCGATTGAGACCATCATCGACTTTATCGAGGACGGTGACATTGAGGACGCCCGCGCTGCCGTTGAGCGTCAGATTGAGCTGAATGGCGCAATCAGTGCCGAGGGCCTTGCGCACGCTTGGGGCGCCGAGGTTGGTCGTACGCTGCTGGGTGCTCGTGCCGATGACGTCGCCTGCCGTGCCCGTGCCCGTGCGGCCGCCGGGTCCGACGCCCGCATGAACTGCTGCGCGCTGCCGGTCGCCATTGTGTGCGGCTCGGGCAATCAGGGCATTACCTGCGCATTGCCCGTCATGGAGTATGCCGAGTACCTGCGCTGCGACCATGATCGCCTGGTGCGCGCCGTGATGCTGTCCGATCTTATCGCCGTGCATATCAAGAGCTATATCGGTGCACTCTCGGCGTTTTGCGGTGCTATTTGCGCCGCGTGCGGTGCCGGTGCCGCGATTACCTGGCTGTGTGGTGGCACGCGCGAGCAGATCGGCGCGACGGTCTCGAACACGCTCGGTAACGTTGGCGGCATCGTGTGCGATGGCGCCAAGGCAAGCTGTGCCGCCAAGATTTCCGCCGCCGTCGATGCGGCGATTCTGGGCCACGATATGGCCATGCAGGGCCGCGGCTTCCGTGCCGGCGAGGGCCTGATCCAAGATACCGTTGAGCAGACAATCGCCAGCATGGGCTACGTGGGCCGTGTGGGCATGAAAGATACCGACGTCGAGATCCTCAACATCATGATCGGCAAGACCCAAGTCTGCTAGGACAGTTCGTCGGCTACTTGGTGTTCGTAGAAGGCTTCTACTACGGCGTTGAAGTTGCGGGCGAAGTCTTCCATGGTGCCGCGCCAGGTTGCTCGGCTCGGTTTTCCCTGGCCCACGTAGGCGGTCTGGATGCCGCAGTCGGGGCTGGGGAAGTCACGCTTGGGATCGTTGCCCACCATGAGGACCTCGTGCGGCTCGAGTCCCATCACCTGCAACTGCTCCAGGTAATACGTGGCATCGGGCTTGCAGCGAGTGGCGTTTCCCATGTGCGTCACGAGTTCAAAGGGGACGTCGCTCAGCTCGCCCCAGCCCATGCGACACTCGATGGCACCCTGGGGAAAGCTAGGATTGGTGAAGAGTGCACAGCGCAGCCCTGCGTCTTGTACTGCCTGGAGCGCGGCGTGCGCGCCGGGCATTGCCTTCGCGTTGATCATGTCGTCGTTTTTGAACGGCAAAATCTCGCGCTCGTAGTAGGTAAACGCCTCGTTGATGAGGGGGTCCGAGAGGCAAATGCCGCATCTGCGCTCGACCTCGGTCTGATAAAACTCAAGATTGGTGCGATTGTCTGTGCCGCTGCGACGGTTGGCGTTGAGGTCGACCAAAATGGTACCCAGGCGTGCCATCGTGCCACCGCGGCTGCGCCGTCCAATGTCCGCGAGCATCGACGACACATCCTTAAAATAGCGAAGGATGAACGCATTGAGGTTGATGCTAAGAAGCGTTTCGTCCATATCGAAAACGACAGCTTTGAGCACGCGAGCACCTTTCTCGTAAATTCGATCTAGAATCGTTGATTCCGGATACTTTACTCCAAAGCCGTATCTCTATCCGCTTATCGTCAAGTTGTGAAGACGGCTGTCCATAAGATTACGAAAAAGTCTCCACACGAGTAAAAAATCGCAGTTCACGCTTGAAATCGAACTCATTTCCCCGTAACCTATACGAACGTGATTGCATAAGCGTCACATTAGTATCTGTCGGCTCCCGAGTGTTCCTAAACGTTGTGTGCTTGTCGCACCCTTCTGTAGGTCCTAGCAATCGGGGCCCCGTAGTTCGAAAGGGGTCCACCTTTGAGTGAGATTCAGAACTCGTCCATTTTCTCTCTTGACGATGTCAACGAGGAGGAGATGAACAACCTCATCGACGGTACGATTACCGACTTTGATGAGGGCGATCTCGTTAACGGCACTGTCGTTAAGATCGAGCATGACGAGGTGCTCGTTGACATCGGATTCAAGTCCGAGGGCGTTATCCCGGTCCGCGAGCTGTCCATCCGCAAGGACGCTAACCCTGCAGACATCGTTGCACTCGGTGATCCCATCGAGGCTCTGGTTCTCCAGAAGGAGGACAAGGACGGTCGTCTGGTCCTGTCCAAGAAGCGTGCCGAGTACGAGCGTGCTTGGAACCGCATCGAGGAGAAGTTCAACTCCGGCGAGAACGTCGAGGGCGAGGTTATCGAGGTTGTCAAGGGCGGCCTGATCCTCGACATCGGCCTGCGTGGCTTCCTGCCTGCTTCCCTCGTCGACCTCCGTCGCGTCAAGGACCTCACCTCTTACATGGGCACCCGCATCGAGGCCCGCGTCATCGAGATGGACCGCAACCGCAACAACGTCGTCCTCTCCCGTCGCGTCGTGCTCGAGGAGTCCCGTAAGGCCGAGCGCTCCGAGATCCTGTCCAAGCTCAAGTCTGGTATGCGTCTCCAGGGCACCGTTTCCTCCATCGTCGACTTCGGCGCCTTCGTCGACCTCGGCGGTATCGACGGCCTCATCCACATCTCCGAGCTCTCCTGGAACCACGTCAACCATCCTTCCGAGGTTGTCAAGGTCGGCCAGGAGGTCGAGGTCGAGGTTCTCGACGTCGATCTCAACCGCGAGCGCATTTCCCTGGGTCTCAAGCAGACCACCGAGGATCCGTGGCGCGCACTGGTCAAGAAGTACCCCGTCGGCGCTATCGTCGAGGGCACTGTGACCAAGCTTGTCCCGTTTGGCGCTTTTGTCGACCTGGGCGAGGGCATCGAGGGCCTGGTGCACATCTCCGAGATGGCCAACAAGCACGTCGACCAGCCTTCTCAGGTCACCCACGTGGGCGACAAGGTTCAGGTCAAGGTCATGGAGATCGACCTCGACCGTCGTCGTATCTCCCTGTCCATGAAGTCTGCTGCTGAGACTCTGGGCGTTGAGATCGAGGTTACCCCGCTGCCTTCCGAGAAGAAGGACGAGGAGACCGACGCCGAGTAAATCGGTTTGACGATCACTTGTTTTAAGGGATCCGTCCGCAATGGACGGGTCCCTTTTTGCATTTGTTGCTGAGGTGCGCGATGCTGCCCGGGCTGTCCACGGGCTATTGGGTTGTCGGTGCATGAAAAAATGCCGACATCCCGCCTCGGGGAGGAGGCGGGAACGCACCGAGTAGACGGAGGGGTGCGGAGCGCGGTCGCGTCTCGACTGACGACGTTGCCCATCGACGACCCTATTGTACTGCATAGCGTGGTTCTTGGTTTATCGTGTCGAACGCTTGCGTTGTGCCATTGCCTGCGGCAACGGTGTGTTACACTCTTGCACTGCTGAGTGGGCCAGACGGTCGCGCGATGTGCTGCTTGCAGCACGCGTGAGGAAAGTCCGGGCTCCAGAGGGCGGGATGCCGGCTAACGGCCGGGCGGAGTGATCCGACGGAAAGCGCCGCAGAAAAGAAGACTCCCACCTGCGCCGCAAGGCGTAAAGGGAAAAGCTGAAACGGTGGTGTAAGAGACCACCAGCGTCGTGGCAACACGGCGGCTTGGCAAGCCCCATCCGGAGCAAGCGCGAATAGGAACGCTATGGGCCGGCCCGGTCCGCGTTCGGGTAGCGTGCGTGGAGCTGCATGGTAACGTGCAGACAAGATAAATGACCGTTCACGACAGAACCCGGCTTACAGGCCCACTCAGCTTTTTTGTTGACGCTGCGACGGCGTCAGCTGGCCGATTTGGCGCTCATTCGTCGGTCGCCGCCATAAGGCGTGCTCCCTCCTCTTTCGGGCCAAATCGACTCAGCTGACGCCGTCTCGCTGTTTTTGCCTGGTCATTGGTGTCTCCGTTCTTTTTACCGGGGCAACCGAAACGGCCTTTGCCGTATTATTGAGGCTGTTTGTTGCTTTGCTTGTGTTTGAGGGGCTTTGTTGGACAGCTATTTTACTCTGCAATCGAATATTGAGGCTTCGGGCGAGTTTGTTGACCGCAAGAGTCGCTTTATTGCCCAGCTGGTCCATATTGAGTCCGAGGACGAGGCAAACGCCTTTATCGAGATGGTTCGCAAGCGCCATTACGATGCTCGTCATAATGTGCCCGCGTGGATTTTGGTCGATGGCCGCGAGCGTCAGAGTGATGACGGCGAGCCGAGCCGAACCAGCGGCATGCCGACGCTTGAGGTGTTGCGTGGTGCGGGCCTCAAAAACGTGTGCTGTGTGGTGACGCGCTATTTTGGCGGCACGTTGTTGGGACCGGGCGGTCTGGTGCGCGCCTATACGGCGGCGACGCAGGCAGCAGTTGCTTCGGCACAGGAAGCCGGGCAGATCGTTGAGATGACGAGCGTTGTGCCCGTTGACGTGCATGTTGCCTATCCGCAGTATGAGCAGGTGCTCCGTTTGGCGCAGGACTCGGGCGCCAAGGTTTCCGGTACCGACTATGCGGATGCCGTGACGATTCATTTGGTGTTTAAAGCGGGGGAGCAGGACCCGTTTTGCGCAAAGATGCGCGAGCTTATGGCTGGCCGCGAGGAAATCGAGGTCGGTGCCCCCGAGTTTGCCGAGTTCTAACGACGACGGCCGGCGCGCTATGGGATATCCCAGGCGCGCCGGCCGTCGTAATTTGTTGTTGCTGCCTACTCGGCGAGTTGCTTCAGCACGTCGCAAGCGATCTCGACGGCATCGTCGATGCAGCCGGGGCAGCTGCGGAGCGGACCCTGGTCCGAGCCAATGCCCTTGAGCGTGCCGCAGATGGTCGTCGTGTTCTTCTCGCCAAAACGCTTAGCGATCTCACGCGACAGCTTGTAGGTCTGCCCCTTGGTCTTGGGGTTCTCCATGCCGTCGCTCATTACAAAGCCCATGATGGCCACGGCGCCCGAGATGGCGCCGCAGGTCTCGGTCATGCCACCCATGCCGGCACCGAAGCCTTCGGTGAGCGTAAAAGCGGTCTCGGGGTCGAGCCCAACGGCGGACGCGAGCGTGCAGGCGACGGCCTGCGCGCAGTTAAAGCCGCGGGCGTGGTATTCGGCAGCCTGAGCCTGGCAGGTGGCAGTGTTGAGCTGAGTGGTATCAATCTGCTTCATCGGTGTCTCCTTGATTGCGGTGTACCCGCCTATGGTACCCTTGCTGGCGCATTCGCTTATCGAGACCGCAGTGCATATCTCATTGTTTTTCGCCATCGAACACTTTCTTAAGATTTGGGACAAATAAACCTGATTAATTTGTCCCATAACCTATCGGCGGGATGGGTTGAGAGGGGTGCGGGGTAGCGGTATTGTGAACCGAATAAAACAAAACCCAAGTAAGGGAGTTGGATATGTGCGAGCAGACTATCGGTACCACGTGCGTTCAGGGCGGCTATCATCCGGGCGATGCGGAGCCGCGCCAGGTGCCCATCTACCAGTCCACCACGTGGAAATACGACACGTCCGAGCACATGGGCAAGCTGTTTGACCTGGAGGAGTCGGGCTACTTCTACAGCCGTCTGCAGAATCCCACGTGCGATCTGGTCGCCGCCAAGATCTGCGAGATGGAGGGCGGCACCGCTGCGATGCTCACGAGTTCGGGCATGGCCGCGAACTTCCTCGCGATCTTTAACGTGGTCGGTGCCGGCGATCATGTGGTCGCGAGCTCTGCCATTTACGGCGGTACGTATAACCTGCTCGCCCACACCATGGGCCGCATGGGCGTGACCTGCACGTTCGTCGCCCCCGACTGCACAGATGAGGAGCTCGAGGCAGCCTTTGAGCCCAATACCAAGCTCGTCTTTGGCGAGACGATCGCAAACCCCGCCCTTGCCGTGCTCGATATTGAGCGCTTTGCCAAGGCCGCGCATGACCACGGCGTGCCGCTGATGGTCGACAACACCTTCCCGACGCCCGTGATGTGCCGTCCCTTTGAGTGGGGCGCCGACATCGTTACGCACTCCACCACCAAGTACATGGATGGACATGCTGCCTACCTGGGCGGCGTGATCGTTGACCACGGCCAGTTTGACTGGATGGCCCATGCGGATAAGTTCCCGGGTCTCACCACGCCCGACGAGAGCTACCACGGCGTGACGTATGCCGAGAAGTTCGGTCGCGAGGGTGCCTTCATTACCAAGGCCACCGCGCAGCTCATGCGCGACCTCGGCCCCATGCAGAACCCGCAGGCGGCCTTCTTCCTGAACAGCTCGCTCGAGAGCCTGCATGTACGCATGCCGCGTCATTGTGAGAACGGCCTGGCCGTTGCCAAGTTCCTTCAGAGCCATCCCAAGGTACGCTTCGTGAGCTATCCGGGCCTGGAGGGCGATAAGTACTATGACATCGCTCAGAAGTACATGCCCAACGGTACCTGCGGCGTTGTGAGCTTTGGCTTTAACGGTGGTCGCGCGGCGGCCGAGACCTTTATGAAGAGCCTTAAACTCGCCCAGATCGCCACGCATGTGGCCGATGCTCGCACCTGCTGCCTGCATCCCGCTAACGCCACGCACCGTCAGATGAACGATGAGGAGCTCATCGCCTGCGGCATCTCCGCCGACATGGTGCGCCTGTCGTGCGGCCTCGAGGACACGGCCGATCTGATTGCCGACCTTGAGCAGGCGCTCGAGCAGTGCTAGGCTAGCTTCTCGTATGAAGCGACGGAGCCTCTTGGGGTTCCGGTGACATATAGTTCCGATTCCGTAGGCGGGGCCCCAATCGCGACTGTTCGCAGGCGATTGGGGCCCCGTTTTTGCGTTGCACCACTCGAAAGGATGGATATGGAGAAAACTGCAGAGCAGCTGCGCCGCGAGCACATTGCCCTTGAGGGCGATACCCATGGCAAGAACAAATGGGCGATTCTGTTTACCGTGCTCATCATGACGTTTATGGTGTGTCTGGATTCGACCGTCGTGACCGTGGCGCTGCCCGTGATGCAAAAAGAGCTGGGTGTGGGCCTCGATCGCATTCAGCTGGTAAGCTCTGTGTATCTGCTTGCGACGTGCGTGGCTATGTTGCCGTTTGGCCGTCTGGGCGACGTGCGCGGCAAGGTGAATGTGTTTCAGCTGGGCGTCATCGTCTTTTCGGTCGGTTCGCTGCTGTGCGGCCTTTCGGCCTCGCTCGAGGTTCTTATCCTGGCACGCATTGTTCAGGGCGTCGGTTGCGCGGCGGCCATGGCTAACAACATGGGTATCATCACCGAGTCGTTTCCGGCGCGCGAACGAGGCCGTGCTATGGGTATTCTCGCGACCTTTGTGGCCCTCGGCATGATGTGTGGCCCCGTGCTCGGCGGCATGCTGGTGGCAAGCTTTCCTTGGGAGAGCATCTTCCTCATCAACCTGCCCATTGGCGTCATCTCGTTTATCGTGGGGCTCTACACGCTGCCGCATGTAAAGCCGGAGGCCGGCGAGCGCCCCATGTCGCTGGCGGAGGCCGCGCGTCGCTGCTTTGCAAATTCGGCCTTCACCATCAATCTTGCCTGCATGCTCGTCGTGTTTGTTGGCATTGGCGCATCCGAGTTTATCCTGCCGTTCTATTTTCAGGACGCCCACGGCTTTGGTTCCGACATTTCCGGACTGCTCTTTTTGGCGCTGCCGATGGTGAATGCCTTTATCGGCCCGCTTTCGGGTACGGTTTCGGACCGTGTTGGTTGCGAGGGCCCCACGGCGGTGGGCCTGGGTGTGTACGTGTGCGGTCTCTTTGCGGTAAGCACGCTCGACGAGCACTCTTCCATCCCTGTGATCGTGTGCTGTGTCGCGTTTATGTCGTGCGGAACGTCGATTTTCCAGAGCCCCAACAACTCGCTGTACATGGGCTCGGCTCCGCGCGAAGCGCTCGGCTTTGCGGGCAGCCTGGGTAGCCTGGCGCGCTATGCGGGTATGGCAGTGGGCATTACGGTGGCGTCGCATATCCTGTATGGGCAGATGAGCGTGGCGATGGGCGAGGCCGTGACCAGTTTTGTTGCAGGCCGTCCGGATGTGTTCCTGTTTGGTTTTCGTTCGGTGTTCTATGTGTTGATGGCCGTGGCAGCCGTGGGCTTTGTCCTCTCGATGGTTCGTTTGGTGAGGATGCGCGCCCGCCATTAGCGTGTTGGGAGGCTGCCTGCCACGTATCCGCGCCGTCCCAAAAAGACTGGTTTGTGGTGCGATGCGGCTTGTGGGGCGGGCGGGGGTCGGTCCGTGGTAGACTATCGAACAACGTTTATTAATCGCGCGGTATCCTTGCCGCGAGAAGGGGTTGCGCCATGCAGGAGCTTGAGGATCGTATTCGCCATGACGGCATCGTAAAGGCCGGTAACGTCCTTAAGGTTGATGCCTTCCTCAACCACCAGTGCGATGTTGAGCTGTTCGACCACATGGGTGCCGAGTGGGCCCGTCTGTTCAAGGATGTCGAGATCAACAAGATCCTGACGATTGAGGCTTCGGGCATTGGTATGGCTTGCATCGCGGCTCAGCATTTTGGCGGCGTGCCGGTGGTCTTTGCCAAGAAGGCACAGTCCATCAACCTCGACGGCGAGCAGTACGCCACGACCATCTACTCCTTTACCAAGCAGAAGGAGTACCCGGTCATCGTTGGCAAACGCTTCCTGTCCGAGGGCGACAAGGTCCTGATCATCGACGACTTTTTGGCCAACGGCTGCGCGCTCGAGGGTCTTATCAAGATCTGCGAGGCTGCAGGTGCCGAG
Source organism: uncultured Collinsella sp. (assembly GCA_900542965.1). Lineage (GTDB taxonomy): Bacteria > Actinomycetota > Coriobacteriia > Coriobacteriales > Coriobacteriaceae > Collinsella. The sequence continues at coordinate 5,421 of UQPY01000002.1, read as the reverse complement.
GTATCCGGCATTGGCATTGCGGTGGAGAAGGGCTTCCAGGGCGGTGGCGATAAGCTCCGCGAGCGCGGCTTCCGCGTTGAGAGCCTAGCCCGTATCGCCGATATGGACTGCGATACCGGCGAGATCACCTTCGCCTAAGCGCGCAACACAAGCGATTGGTATGCGATGTGACAAAGGGACCGTCCCTTTGTCACATTTTTTGTATGAGGGGAGGTGTTGATATGGATGAGAACAAGATGGGATGGCGCGAATATGCGCGCTATGCCGAGATGTCGGTCGAGGAGTTGGCGCGCGATTGCGAGGTGCAGGTGTTTCGCGCGACGGGTCCGGGCGGGCAGGGCGTGAACACGACGGACTCGGCGGTGCGTATGAAGCATGGGCCCACGGGGATTGTCGTGACGGCGCGCGAGAGCCGTAGTCAGTTTCAGAATCGCGCGAGCTGTCTGCGTAAGCTGCGCGCTGAGCTGGAGCGTCGCGGGCGTCCACCGCGCCGACGCGTAAAGACTAAGGTGCCTCTGCGCTCTCGCCAGCGCAGGCTCAATGACAAGCACTTCAACGCGATTAAAAAGGCCAACCGTCGCAAGCCGGGCGGGGAGGAATGATCTTCTCAATAAGTTGCGGTGAAATAGGGACTGTTTCGCGGCTTTAGCTGCATAAACAGTCCCTATTTCACTGCAACTTAGGTGGGGTTAGCGGGTTGGGTGCCAGACTTGGAGGGCGCCGGGTAGGATGTCGACTTCGATGCGCGAGGCGACGATGGGCTCGCCGTCGGCCTGGATGGGGTAGTCGGGCTCCTCAAAGGTGAGCTCGGCATGGCGGCAGCGGCGCATGCGAACCGGCGGCAACTTGGTGTGGTGGCCGTCCTTGGCCGAAAGGAACATGGGTAGGGCAACCGCGCGGGGGACAGGGCCGCAGGCGTAGCAGACGTCGAGTATGCCGTCGCAGGGGTCGGCATCGGGGCAGATGCGATAGCCCGAGCCATACGTGGGGCCCAGCTGTATCGCCATGATAATCGCCCTCACGCGCTCGGCGGGCGTGCCGTCAAAGCTGACTGTCATGGGGTAGTTGCGATAGCGCAGGCCAAACTGCTCAAGTCCCGAGAGGGTGTAGAGCGGAGCACCCGTCAAGCCGGTCTTTTTGCGCAACTCGGTGGTGCCCAGACCAATAGCGGCATCGATGCCGACCGAAAGCGTCTGGTCGTAGTACTCAACGGTAGCCTCGCTGCTGCCGCTCGCAGGGCTCCACGAGCGAATGCGCCCGATGTCCTGACGCTGCAGCTCGCAGGTGAGCAGCGCGCCAGAATCCTTGCCGGAGAAATCGTCGATGCCGAGCGTCTGGGCAAAATCGTTTCCGGAGCCCACGGGCAGGACGGCAAGAGCGGGGCGGGCGTCCTCCTTTTGCGTCATAAGCCCGTTGACGACCTCGTGAATCACGCCGTCGCCGCCAAGGGCGATAACGGTGCGATAGCCCTGAGCCTGCGCGGCCAGCTCCTTGGCGTGTCCCATACGCTCGGTCAACACCAGGTCAAACTGGGATGCGCGTGCAGTCATGTCCAAAAAGCGCTGCAGGCGCTCGGCAACTTCGCGCGCCGCACCCGACTGGGCGGCTGGGTTGGCGATGATGAGCGTGCGACCAAAATCAGTTGCGTGCATGGGGCGACTCCCGGCGTGTGACATGACAGTGCGGTCGCGCTCAGGTCGAATTGCCCCCGATTGTGGCTGCACGGCGATTATTACATCTACTCTATCAGGTCGTTGTGGCGCTCGATAGCATCCGCTACCGTACCGCCCTCATCCACAATAAGCGAGCGGCGCTTGGGTGAGATGATGCGCTGGGCGGGGTACACGCCGCGGTGTCCGCCGGTTAGGTAGCTGATAAAGGCCACGATGACAAAGAACCCGGCGGCCGTGCCGTGGAACAGGTCGATGGCCATCATGCAGGTGGTGATGGGCACGTTGAGGCCGGCGCAGAACACGCCGAGCATGCCGAGAGCCGCCAGAAAACTGGGGTCAAGCCCGGTAAGGCAACCGATCCAGCCACCGAGTGCCGCACCGATGCCAAACAGGGGCGTGACCTCGCCGCCTTGGAAGCCCGCGCCCAGGGTAAGCGCTGTGACGACCAACTTGATGGCTGCGTCCGCCAGGGTGGTGTTGCCTGCAAATCCGGCGCCGGAAAGCCACGTGGAAAGGCCGGCGTAGTCCCAGGCGTCAAGGAGGGCATAGGCGGCCAAAACCACGAGTGCGCCTATGAGTGCGCGGACGAGGTAATTGGCGATAAAGCGACCGTACAAGCTTTTGACGGTTCGAACCGACCAGGCAAAGAGGCGTGCCGTCAGGCCGAAGATAATGGCGCTGATAACAACGATGACAACCGTCCGTGGTGTCATGTTGGGAACGCTGGCGATGACATTCGCCTCGTACTCGGTTCCCAAGGCAAGCGACGTAAAGTAGCCGGTAAACGAGGCGACCAGGCAGTAGATGCCCGCGGTGTAGTCGATCTTGCCAATAAAGCACATCTCCATGCCAAAGAAAGCTCCAGCAAGGGGTGAACCGAATACGGCGCCAAAGGCCGACGAGATGCCGGCGAGCATGAGGTCGTGGTGGTCATGCTTTTTGAGGTGGGCGAGGCTCGAGATGTTGCTGGCGATGGTGCCGCCAATCTGCACCGCAGCTCCCTCGCGACCGGCCGACCCGCCCGTTAGGTGCGTGAGCGTGGAGCAGACGAAGGTGAGAACGGCCATGCGCATATGGATGAGGCGTGTGCCCAGAGCGGAGTCGATGACCAGGTTGTTGCCTCGTTTGGCGGCAAGGCCGTGGTTTTTGTACACCCATGCGGTGGCAACGCCCACAACGGGAAGCAAGGCGTAGACCCATGCATGGTGCTCGCGATAGTCGGTCGCGATATTCAGCGAGGTCAAAAACGCCCAGGCGGCAACGCCCATGGCGAGCGAGACGATGACGACGAGTGTGAGCAACTTGGCGCTCGCGAGTAGGTTGCGGGCGTTGCGGCGCGTGTCGGCGGCCAAGAGATGCTCGGAGCGGGTGAGCTGATGCCTGCCGGCCATGATGACGTCGTTCAGGGAGAAAAAGCCGCCGTCGTCGAGCGACTGAGAATGATCCTGCGCTTCGTTTGCGCTTTCGGGTTTGTCGGTAAAAGTCATACGTTCCTCTTTTGGGTTGCAACACGAGCATTATAAAACGCGGTAAACGCGACGAGCCGGTGGGTTGGTTTTGGTTTTGTTTCGCGGCTTGCGGCCGACAGATGTATTTGCGGGTACAGGCCAAGTCGCGGTCGCGCGTCGAGGGATTATACTGAGAGAAACATAAAGAATCGGCGCTTTTGTTGCGCGCCGCAGCATGCTAGAGGTGTATATGGCTGAGAAACTCATTCCGTTGGAGGACGCGCAGGCGATCGTCTTGTCGCACGTGAATCGCACCGAAGTCGTCGAGATTCCCGTGTGGCAGGCCGCCGGTCTTCCCTTGGCAGAGGATGCGGTGGCCGATATCGACATCTCGCCGTTTGCCAACAGCGCTATGGACGGATATGCCGTGCGCTCGGCGGACTTGGCGCAGGCATCTGGCGAGGCGCCGGTGACGCTCGACGTTATCGGACACGAGGCTGCGGGCCATGTGTTTGAGGGCACAATCGGCGCGGGCGAGACGGTCCGCATCATGACGGGCGCGCCGGTACCCGAAGGTGCCGATGCCGTGGTGAAGTATGAGATCGTCGATGTGCTCGTCGGTGACGGCAACGAGGGTTCGCGTGTGAGGTTCTCGGCGCCTGCCAAGGTAGGGGAGAACGTTCGCTCTGCCGCCGAGGAGGCCCATGCCGGCGATGTTGTGATGCACGCCGGCGAGGTCGTGGCTCCGGCGGGCGCCGGCTTGTTGGCGAGCGCCGGGTATGCGAGCGTGAAGGTGCATGCCGCGCCGCGTGTGGGCATTATCTCGCTGGGCACGGAGCTGGTCGCGCCGGGTGAGCTGCCGGCGCGCGGGCAGATTCGCGACTCCAACTCGTCGGCGTTGATGGCCGAAGCGCTCGATGCAGGAGCCGAGCCCGTGTTCTACGGCATTGCGTCCGATGATGAGCAGGCGATTGCCGAGCTGGTGCATCGCGCCGTGCTGGAGTGCGATTTTGTCATTACGAGCGGTGGCGCCTCGGCAGGCGACTACGACTACGTGACGGCGCTCGTTCGGCGCGAGGGCGAGGTGCTGTTTGACCGCATCTCGATGCGTCCGGGCAAGGCCATCACGTTTGGCTTGCTCGGGGGTAAGCCCTATCTAGGGCTTTCAGGCAATCCGGCTGCGGCGTATGTAGGCTTTGAGATGCTTGCCCGCCCGGCGATTCGCAAGATGCGCGGCTTTGCCGAGGGCGTGCGTCCCGTGCAGCAGGCGACGCTCACGCACGGCGTGAAAAAGCGACAGCATCGCCGCTTCTTCGATCGCGCCACGGTTTTGCGTGACCCCGAGACCGGTGAGCTGTTGGTGACCGAGGCTAAGACGCAGAATTCGGCGCTGCTTGGAACGATGCAGCGTGCGAACTGCCTGTTGCGTGTTGACGAAGGACCGTGCGACCTCAAGGTGGGCGATGTCGTGGACGTTGTTCGCGTCGACCTGCCCGAGGGCGCCGTGTTGTAGGAGGAATGCTATGGAGCTGAAGATATCGATCGTGACGTGCTCGGATACGCGCGATCTTGCCCAGGACGAGGCTGGAGCCGCACTCGAGGAACTTATCGAGGCGCAGGGCTGGATGGTCGCCTCGCATGTGGTCGTGCGCGACGACGTCAGCGAGATCGGTGATGCCATTGTGGAAGCCGCCGATGAGTGCCGCGCCAATGTCGTGCTCACCTGCGGCGGCACGGGGCTTTCGATGCGTGATGTGACGCCCGAGGCGACGCGTGCCGTCTGCGCCCGCGACGTGCCGGGTATTGCGGAGGCGATCCGTGCGTACTCCATGACCAAGACGCGCCGCGCTATGCTCTCGCGCGCCGTGTGCATGCAGCGTGGGCATACGCTTGTCATCAACTTTCCGGGATCCACGAAAGCGGCCCGCGAAAGCTGGGAGGCCGTGAGCGATCAGCTGGAGCATGCGGCCCAAATGACGGCGGGCGGCGGACATACCAAATAAGCGGTTTACCTGCGGCGGGGCGACCTGAACGGCTGCTCCGCCTTTGTTTTCCGCCGAAGCGACGCCGAGGTGCACGGCAACTCGAAACTATATTCTCTAGCGAGAATAATTTCTCATTATCATTATTCGCGCGGAAGTATAATCTAGTAACAGAATAAAGCCTGCGGCGGGGTGCCCGGGCATAGCGTTCGAAAGGGTTGAATATGTTCGATATGGTTTCACGCCGCGGTTTTGTCTCGCTTTCTGCTGCCGCTGCCGCCGGCCCTGTCTCTTATACACATCTGACGCTGCCGACGA
>UQPY01000001.1 GCA_900542965.1 uncultured Collinsella sp. | reverse complement strand
CGTGGCCAACGAGTCCTGGTGGCGCCCGGCCAAGGAGGCCACCGAGGCCAGGTACCGCGCACAGGGCCAGTAGGCCGAACCCCGACGGACCGCACCGCGGGGCGCCCGCGCGGGGCCGCAGGGCATGGGGATGATCCTGCGTCCCCGCGCGGGCGCCCCCGGTTACCCAACCTCTTCGATAGGAGCTTTTCCCACATGGCAGACATTGCATTCGAGAAGGACCTCTCCGTCACCGAGACCGGCATCGAGGGCCTGAAGGTCGTCGACCTCGCCGTCCACGGCGACTCGCGCGGCTGGTTCAAGGAGAACTGGCAGCGCGCCAAGATGACCGCCCTGGGCATCCCGGACCTCCGCGTCGTCCAGAACAACATCTCCTACAACGACAGCCGCGGCGTCACCCGCGGCATCCACGCCGAGCCCTGGGACAAGTTCATCTCCGTGGCCCGCGGCTCGGTCTTTGGCGCATGGGTCGACCTGCGCGAGGGCAGCGCCACCTACGGGAAGGTCTTCACCTGCACCCTGGACCCGTCCAAGGCTATCTACGTCCCGCGCGGCGTGGGCAACTCCTTCCAGGCGCTCGAGGACGGCACCGCCTACACCTACCTGGTGGACGCCCACTGGTCCCTTGAATTGAAGAAGACCTACACGTTCGTGAACCTCGCCGACCCCGAGCTCGCCATCGAGTGGCCGATCCCGCTCGAGCAGGCCACCGTCTCCGAGGCCGACCTCAACCACCCGATGCTGAAGGACGTCGTCCCCATGGCGCCCAAGAGGACGCTCGTCACCGGCTGCAACGGCCAGCTGGGCCGCGCGGTCCGCGCGCTGGCCGAGGAGCGCGGCGTCGCCAAGGACTTCGACTTCTGCGACATCGACACCTTCGACATGTCCGACCCGGACGCCTACGCACAGTACGACTGGTCGCTCTACGGCACCGTGATCAACTGCGGCGCTTACACGGCGGTGGACCGGGCCGAGACCCCCGAGGGCCGCGTGGCCGCCTGGAAAGCCAACGCGACCGGGCCGGCGCTCCTCGCACGCACCTGCGCCGGGCACGGGATCACCCTGGTCCACGTGTCCTCCGACTACGTCTTCGACGGCACCGCGGAGGTCCATACCGAGGACGAGCCCCTCTCCCCGCTGTCCGTCTACGGCCAGACCAAGGCCGCCGGCGACATCGCCGTGGCGGGGTGCCCGCGCCACTACATCATGCGCTCCAGCTGGGTCATCGGCGAGGGCCACAACTTCGTCAAGACGATGAAGGGCCTCTCCGACCGCGTAGCCGACCCCGAGGACGGGCTCGAGCGGGTCACCGTCGTGGACGACCAGCTGGGCCGCCTGACCTTCACGCGCGACATGGCCGGTGCCATCTTCCACGTGCTAGGGACGCACGCCCCCTACGGCACCTACGACTGCACCGGCTCCGGTGCGGTGAAGAGCTGGGCGGACATCGCCCGCGCCGTCTTCGAGGCCGCCAACGGCAACGGCGAGAAGGTCGTGCCGGTCAGCACCGCCGACTACTACGCCGGCGCCGCCGGCCCCGTCGCCCCGCGCCCGGTGCATTCCGCGCTCGACCTGTCCAAACTCGAGTCGGTGGGCTTCCACATGCCCGACTGGGGGGAAGAGCTGGGGGAGTACCTCAAGACGCTCTAGTCTCTATTTACTTTTCGAGAGTAAAAGCCGCCGTTCGTTAACGGCGGCTTTTCTTGTGTCTGGCGAATAGCCCCGCTGCAACAAGGGTAACGGCGCTCGCCAAACTCACCGCAAGCCCCGCAAATGCGCCTGGGGTCCTATAGCTCATTACGATCTTATTCGTGCCTTTCTGCACGCTCAAGCATGACAAGCCCTTATCGGCGGCGGGCGCCAGCTCTGCGGCGGTGCCGTTTACCGTTACGTTCCAGCCCTCATCATACGGAACGCTCAGCAGCAGGTTACCGTCATCCTTGGCGGTATACTCGCCTTCGATCCTTCCGTCCTCAAAAACCGTCGGAATAAACTCGCTCGTCTTAAGCTCGTTAATGATCTGCCTGAAAACGTCCAGATTGAGGGCGTAAAAGACCGGCTCATTGTTTTGGGGCATGTCTGTATAGCCCTCTGCGACTCCGATTGACACCGTATGCTGGCTCGGGGCGTCCGATGCATCCGCAATCTGGCGGATATTGTTGTCGAATCTCCAGGCCTCGTTTTCGATCGTTCGCTGGTCGATGGTAAGGGCGACGGGCCAATAACTGCCGGCGATCGCATCTTTGTTGATGTAGAGATATCCGATGGAACCCGACGGCACGGCGACGTTCCACTGCTTTAAGTTCTCGTCATTTTCCGTGTTCGTGGCCTTGATTTTGGTATAAAGCTTTACCTCGCGGCCTAGGATTTTGCTGTAGAGGTCGTTCTGCTTTTCGAATGGGTTCCCGATCTTCAGCGTGCTGTTTTGGATATCGCTTGAGGCTGCGACGCCAATGCTGAGCGCATAGGGGTTCTCGTACACCGCGCTTGTGGAGTCCGCCTGATTCGTCTTGGCCGAAACGTATCCCGCAGGTGCGTTCTCGGGAATGGCATACTTGACTCCCAGTAGGGCATCGACGGCAAGAATGGGCTCGGCATAACGGGTTGAAAATTCGCCGACACTGCTGTATCCAAGGGAGTTGAGCAGTGCAATTGCCTGCGGGTTGTTTGCCGACGAATATGAAGACAGTTGGTTGTATCCAAGTGCCAGGCCTTCGTTGAGGGCGGCGCTATCGGCGCGCGTAGTCGTACGGTCGATGCGGCAGAAAGACGCCGAATCCTGGCCTCGAATGGCTGTGATCGTATTGGTTGCGGTGGCGACATAGGTGCTGTTGGCTTCTTCGGAATAGCCTGTGTACAGCTGGTTCCACATAACATGGGCGTTGGCATATAGTTCAATTGCCGTGAGTGCCAGGAGCGGCATGATGATGGCCGGACGATGGGCTCGACGTAATGTTGGCCGCTCATAGAGTTTCTGCAACGCGTATCCTGCGGCCCACAGCGCAAAGAAGCTCAGCAAAAAGGCCGTGCGCGAGTAGAAGCCGTTAGGAACGCGCATGCCGCACCAGATGTACTCGAGCGGGCTTAAAACGGAGCTTGCGACCAGGGTTATCGTGACGACGAGTGTTGCGATACGCGTCTTGATTGAAACCGTGCGGTTAACCAGCAAGCTCGCCGCAAGCAGCATCATGATGATGCCGCAATAGAACTGCGGTGTGCTATCGTTGTTTACCCACATGCAGGGAAGAAAGCCCCTGATGAGCGACTTGAGGCTGGCTTTAAGTAGGGGGCCGAGTGTCAGAACGGGACCGCCCTTGGACATGGCAAGGATGGTCGGCAAAAAGGTCCAGGCGGACAGAAGCAGTCCAAGCGCGATAGCCCCGGCGAATCGTAGGGCCCGATCGAGCATGAGCTTCCGGCTAAATCCTTCTTCTGTAACATAATCGATAAATTCGACCAATACGAAGATGCAGAGGAACAGGATGCTGATGTAGGCCGTATACCAGCAGAACATGACATTGAGCGCCGTTGCGATGACGAGGCGGATCATGCGCCGCTTGTGGATGAGCTCGTGGCATCCGTAGGCGCAGATTGGCAGCAGGATGAGGCAATCGATCCAGAGTGGGTTGCGCAGGTTGCTGATGGTCCAGCTGCAAAACGTGAACGAGAGGGATAGCAAGAATGCGGCGGGCTTGGACAGGTCAAAGCGCTTTTGCACATACCAAGCGCTACTGATGTGGATGCAGCCCAGTTTGAGTGCGGTTATGGCAAATACGAAGAGCGTCAGCTTGTCTGCGGGAAACAGCACGCAGAGCAGGTTGAAGGGGCTGGCGAGATAGTAGCTATAGAGCCCCCACGTGTTCATGCCCAGTCCCTGAGAAAAGGAGTAGCGAAGATTCTCCTCGCCCAAAAGGACGCGTCGGAACCAAGCAAAGAAGTCGATGTACTGGTACTTGAGGTCGCCAGCGAGAAACGAGTTGTCGCCAAAGGGGTAGACGTGTCCTGCCACGGCAAGCGCGACAAAGAGCGTGACGGTAAACGCAAAGCAGGCAGCATAGAATGCTACATTCTTGAACGTGCATTTATTGATCCGTGTCATCAGATTCCTCGTTGGATTCTCGAATGATATAGATGGGACGTCGCTTGGTTTCCAAGTAGGCTTTTGCCAAGTATTCACCGATGATTCCCAGGCACAGGAGCTGCATGCCGCCAAACAGCGTTATGAGGCAGGCAAGGGAGGGCCATCCGCCTACGGGGTCGCCCCAAACAAGCGTTTTGACCAGGATGACGATAAATCCCAGGATGGCGATGAGACAGAAAACGATACCCGTGAGGGCGGCGAGGGAGAGCGGCGCTGTGGAAAAAGCGACGATGCCGTCGATGGAATAGAGGAGCAGCGACCAAAAGCTCCATTTGGTCTCGCCGGCCACGCGGTTGACGTTTACGTAGGGGAGCCATTTGGTTTTGAAGCCAACCCAGCCGTAAATGCCCTTGGAGAATCGGTTGTATTCGCCCATGGAGATGATGGCGTTGACCATAAGTCGCTTCATGAGCCTAAAATCGCGTGCTCCGTCGACGATGTCCGCGTTGGAAATGCGGTTGATGATCTTGTAGAACATGCGGGCGAAGAACGACCTGATGGGAGGCTCGCCTTTGCGGGTGGTCCTGCGCGTAGCGACGTTGTCGTAGTCTTCGGTTTGCAAGACCTCGTACATCTGCGGCAGCAGCGAGGGCGGGTCCTGCATGTCGGCGTCCATGGTGGTGACATAGTCACCCTTTGCATGCTGGAGTCCGGCAAACAGTGCTGCCTCTTTGCCAAAGTTGCGCGAGAAAGAGTGCCATCGGATGGCGTATGGATGCGCCGCCGCGGCTTCCGCCTTCATGACGGTGAGCGTTTTGTCCGCTGAGCCATCGTCGATGAGGACGGCTTCAAAGGAGATCTCGAGGTCTTGCTGTGTCATGGTGTGAACGACGTTGTCGAGCTCTTTAAGAAAGATCGGAAGCGATTCCTGCTCGTTATAGCACGGCACGACAATGGAAATGAGCGGCATGCGACTTACCTCTCGTTTTTATTTGCGCTGGAGGGAATGCTGCAGTTATATGTGTTATACACGTTGACCTCCCACTGTTTACGCTCAACCTTTGCAACGGAATCAAGGATAAGCCCCGTCGCGAGACTCAGGCCACAAAGGAACATGAAAGATGCGGCGAGCATTGCGGTGGGGAAGCGGGGGACGAGACCGGTCTGGAAATATTCGACGACGATGGGGATGCCCAGGGCGAGGCCGATAATCGCAAACAGAAGCGCGACCAGGCTGAAGAATTTGAGCGGACGGTAGTCCTTGAACAGCGTGCCGATCATAGCGACGACCTTGATGCCGTCACTGACGGTATTGAGCTTAGACTCGGATCCTTCGGGGCGATCGCGGTACTCAATGGGCACGTCCTTGATGCGCCAGCGGTGATCGACGGCATGGATGGAGAGCTCGGTTTCGATTTGAAATCCCTCGGAAAGTACGGGGAACGTTTTGACAAAGGGGCGACTCATTGCGCGATAGCCCGTCATAACGTCATCGAAGCTGAAGCCATAGATCCACTTAATCATGGCGCGAACTAGGTTGTTGCCAAAACCATGGAAGGCTCGCTTGTTTTCCTCGGCATAGGTCCCATTGGAAAGGCGGTCGCCTACGGTCATGTCGGCCGTGCCGTTAAGGATGGGCTCGCAGAGGGCCTTTGCCGCTTCGGCAGGGTAGGTGTCGTCGCCGTCGACCATCAGGTAACAATCGGCGTCGATGTCGCGAAACATCTGACGGCAGACGTTGCCTTTTCCCTGACGCGGCTCAAAACGCACCGTGGCACCGTGCTCTGCAGCAATGTGAGAGGTGTTGTCTGACGAGTTGTTGTCGTATACGTAGAGAGTCGCCTGCGGAAGCTCGCGGTGAAAGTCGTCGATGACTTTTCCGATGGTGACTGCCTCGTTGTAACAGGGGATAATAACGGCAATCGTTTGCTCGGCCATGAAGGTTCCTTTGGTCGCGTACAATCGAATCGTTTGTTTCGTGGTTAGGATGGGCGCATTGATTCGAGAGTTCAGGTTATTAGATGTGACACGTGCTGTTTTGCTGTTTGCAGCAAGCATCGCTACGGTGACGTATTGTAGTGGTTCCTTCGACCTGTTTCCATCAGTCTTGGCATGTGTTGCGATAATCGCATCATTGGTTAATTTCAATAAGTTTGCGTGCAGGGATTTTGCATTTCCGTCGGTTGTTGGTAGAGCTTGCTGCTTAGTGATTTCCCTTGTATTATCGCTCGTTCTTGTGCTGGGAGCGCATATTCGTGTGACTGAACCGGTGATTGCCGGCGGGATTTTCGAGAACTATATTGAGCCGTATTCCGCGATTGATTTTGTTGCTTTTTGGGTGATGTCGGCGCTGGTCTTTTGGGTCTTGTCGGTGCTTGTTCAGCTGTCTTGTCGTTGCCGCTGCTGTGTTTTCTGCAATGACTCGCTGCGGACTAATGATGGCGACTCGTCCATTCGACTCCTATCCGTTACGGTCCGTGCTCTAGTGATATTTCTTTTGTATCTCCCGTTCTTCCTGAGGTATTGTCCCGGCCTGTTTTTTGGGGATACCTTCTCGTCGTTCGCTCAGATTATGGGGTGGAACCCTTTGAGCAACCATCATCCGGTTGCATTCACCATGATGATGGCTGCTTGTATCAAAATTGCAGGCCTCACGGGGATGAGCCCTTCGGTGGGCGTTGCCTTGCTAACGGTGCTTCAGATGGCCTGTGTTGCCAGCACGTTTGGCTATCTTTCAATTTGGGTGACTTCCCGCTTGGGGGTCTCCTCTCGCTGGTCTTGGCTGCTCGTAGTCTATTTTGGCTTGTCACGGTATTGCGCTCTTTATTCTGTGGCGCTTTGGAAAGACCCGTTGTTTTCCTGCTGTCTTGTCTTGATGGTGACCATGCTTGCCGATGCCGTCACGGGAAAGGATTCCCGGTCGAGTGCGTTGCGTTTGCTCGTTTTTGGTGCCCTAGCGTTGGGCGTTATGCTTCTACGGAATAACGGTTTGTATATTTGCGCTGCGCTATTCGTGGTGCTTGCGATAGTTGTAGCTTTGGGCCGACTCGGCTGCATTGCCCCGATGAAACCTGCCTCTCGTTTGGCCGTATCTCTTGGATTTGCGCTTGTCACATGCTTGGTTATTACGGGGCCCGTGTACTCGGCTCTGGGCGTTGTTCCATCGGAGGATGTTGAGTCAGTGGGTATTCCGCTTGCTCAGATGGCTCGCGTTGCCGCGCTCGATGGCGGAATGTCCGAGTCCGACCGTTCTTATATGAACGAGCTACTCCCGCTTGATCGTTACAAGGAGGTTTACCACCCCAGTATTATCGATCCGCTTAAATGGAACGATGACTTTAATTCGGACCATTTAAAGGATGGATTCTGGGCTCATTGGGCCTCGATGCTTTCGCGTAACCCTTCGATATACTTTGAGGCGTGGGAACTGCAGACGTTTGGTTTTTGGACCCCAAATGTAAAGGGTGCTGACGGTCTGCCTGAAAACTTTCTCATGGGCGTTCCGTATAACCTTGTGGCCGACGCAAAGGCTTCTACGGGAGTTACATTTCGCAACTTGCTTGCGCCCCTTGGCGATGATGTTGATGTGGCGATTGGACTGAGCGCTTGGTCTATTCCTGGCGCCGTTGTCTTTTGGTTGCTCATGTTTTCGACAGCACTGTTGGTGTCTTGTGGTCGCGCAAGATTTGCTTTGCCGCTTTTGCCATTTTTGTTGTTGTACGGGACGCTCTTTATTGCCAGTCCTATTTGGTACTGGCCTCGTTATATCGTGGCTGCTCAATTTGGTCTTCCTGCCGTGCTTGTGGTGGTCGCTCGCGGCATGCTGTCTGATGGAAGACGTCCCGAAAACGATGTTGTGGGATAGTTTTCCAGTTTCGCAATGCCGCCTTCCGGTGCTAGGAGCGGGTCTATACTGTTCGTTTGTCAACGATTACGAGTAAAGGAGTTGCATTCGTGTCGGATCAGACAAAGCAACAAGAAACTCGCAGTCTGCCTGCGACGTTTGCTAAGAACGAATTTGAGAAGGACGCGTTTATCCTTCGTCAGCTGGTTACCAAGGATTTTAAGATCAAGTATCGCCGTAGCGTTCTGGGCGTCGCATGGTCGGTGCTCAACCCGCTGCTGATGATGATCGTCATGGCCATCGTGTTCTCGACGATTTTTGGCCAGGGTCGCAATGGCTCAATGACGCCCGAGATGTACCCGCTGTACTTGATCGTGGGTAACATTACCTTTGCCGTCATGTCCGAGTCTACGAACCAGGCCCTGACGTCGATCGTGGGCGCTGCCCCTCTGCTCAAGAAGGTTAAGGTGCACCGCTGGGTCTTCCCGGTGCAGAAGGTGCTCTTCTCGCTGGTCAACTTTGCCTTCTCGCTGGTCGCCGTCGCCATCGTCATGCTGTGGTTCCGCGTTATGCCTTCTTGGCACCTGATTCTGCTGCCGGTCTGCCTACTGCTGCTTATGTGCTTCTGCATGGGCCTGGGCATGATGCTCTCTGCCCTTACGGTCTTCTTCCGCGACGTTATGCATCTGTGGAGCGTCGTCATTACGGCGTGGACTTACATTACGCCCATCTTCTGGACGACTGACTATATTGCGCAAATGCCGCATCTCGTGCGTATCTTGATGTATGCGAACCCCATGTTCAACTACCTGCAGTTTATGCGCGATATCTTCCTGTTCCAGACTACGCCTTCGCTTATGACGTTTGGTATGTGCGTTGCCTGGGCGGTTCTTGCGCTTATTATTGGCTATACCGTGTTCCATAAGTCCGAGCGCAAGTTCATCCTCTACATCTAAGGAGTGCTGTGATGACTGAATCTGTTGTTGATTACAGCGAGCAGCCTCTGGCTGTCGAGGTCGACGACGTTACCATGATCTTTAACATGGCGTCCGAGTCGCTGACCAACCTCAAGGAGTACTTCATTAAGCTTGCCAAGCATGAGTTGTTCTTTGAGGAGTTTAGGGCGCTTAAGCATATCTCGTTTGATATTCATCGTGGCGAGGTCGTGGGTCTGGTCGGCACCAATGGCTCCGGCAAGTCTACGATGCTCAAGATTATCGCTGGCGTGCTTGAGCCAAGCGAGGGCAGCGTTAAGGTGCACGGTAACATCGCGCCGCTGATTGAGCTTGGTGCTGGTTTTGACCCCGAGCTGACCGCCCGCGAGAACATCTATCTGAACGGCGCCCTGCTTGGCTATACCAAGGAGTTCATCGATGCCAACTTTGACGGCATTATCGAATTCGCTGAGCTGCAGAACTTTGTCGATATGCCGCTTAAGAACTTCTCCTCGGGCATGGTGGCGCGTATCGCCTTTGCAATCGCGACGATTACCGAGCCCGATATTCTGATCGTTGACGAGACGTTGTCCGTCGGTGATGTGTTCTTCCAGCAGAAGTGCGAGGACCGTATCCAGCACTTTATCCAGAGCGGCGACGTGACGGTTCTGTTCGTTTCGCACTCTATGGAGCAGGTTGAGCGCATCTGCCAGCGTGCCGTTTGGATTGAGAAGGGTGACCTTCGCATGGACGGCCCGGTTGATGAGGTCTGCAAGGCGTATCGCGAGCAGTTCAACTAGGTTATAATTACTTGCGCCTGACAGGCTTGCGCTTGCTTGGGCGTGCGGCTATTTGCTCCATTAGCTCAGTTGGATAGAGCAGGGGACTTCTAATCCCAAGGTCGACGGTTCGAATCCGCCATGGAGCACCATCGTTTATTAAGCCCAGACCGCTTGGTGGTCTGGGCTTTTTCACATGCCGGTGTTCTTTGTTCTTGCCGGGTATACGTTTAGGCCGAAGCCGTGGCGTGAGCTGCTATTGTGCTGCTGATGTGGATTGGTTATACGGCGCGCCAAAGGGGGCTGGAGCCGAGCGTGAGCAAGCCTCTGCTTATGACGCTGCCAGCATCGTGGTTCTTCGCGTCAATCGTACGCTGTGCCTGCGATATTGGATTGGCGTACGTGATCAAGAAGGCGTAACAAAAGCGGGGAGGACCAACTTGGCCCTCCCCGCTGTATCTAGTCTGCCTTCAGGCACTCGGGCAAGACGTTTGCAACTGCATTCATCGCCTGCGGCCTCAGGTACTGCTCATTGAGCTTTACCTTTCTGTAGGCGTAGCGAGTGTCTGCCGAGTATTTGATCAACACATCGGTGAAGAACCGCTCCCAGCTCAGGTAGTCGCGGCTTTCGATATAGCTTGAGGGATCCTCGAGGATTTTTAAGATATCGTTACTGGGAATGAGGCCAGATTGCAGGAGTGTCCACTCGAATGATTCGGGGAGGAACAAGCGTACGTTCTTGTAAACGCGCTGTCCGAGCACCTTTTCGATGTAGGGACCAAATGCTGCTCCGTCTCCAATAGCAAGGATGTTTTGCTCGGGACATTCGTGAATCGTACGTTTTAGATTCGCAACGCCGGTGGCGGTATAGCAGGGGATCCCGAGTCGGTTGCAAAGAGCGTCGTAGAATTGATAGCCAGATTTGCTATCCTCGACAACTACGGCGTCGGGTACCTCGAATCCAACATTTAGATCCTGATACAGCATACTTGCCGTGTGGTCATATAGCGGCTTGGTCACCGAGTAGAAGCGCCTGTCGCTCTTGCGGCCATTGATTGTTTTACTTGTCGTGTTGACTAGCTTCAGGATCTCATCAACGCTGTAGGGGAGCTCGTTGGCATCGCGACGAGATATCAGAACAAAATAGTTGGACGAGCCGTTGACGGCTTTGGCGAAGTCCTTTGAGTAGATAAACTCGTTACCCTCATCTAGAAAGACGATTGAATCTTCGATGATCGATAGCTCGCGCTCCCAGCGTCTGCCGGAAAGCGTTTCGCAAGGCACGTCGCAACTGAGTGCAACGCCGCTTTCCGGTCCTCGGTCGTTGTAGTCGCGAATCATCGAGATGAGCGTCGTTTTACCCGTGCCGCTGTTGCCGCGTATAAAGGAAATATTGCGCTTAAACGTGAGTGTGTATTTGACCTTTGCACGCTCTACGACAACGGTATGCGTTCCCTTCATTACTCATCAACATCCAAAAAGTCATTCGTGGCGCCGACAAACTCCTGCATGTTTCTGACGATGCGGCCATCGTTTTCAATGCGGATTTCAAAGCTCTTCCAGGGGAATTTCATGATGTGGTATAAGGTCACCATCACATCCTGCTCTTTGCCGATCTTGAGTAGCCAGCGGGCACAGTTGTCTCCGCAGGTGGATGCGTTGAACACCATATTTGGGAGATTGCGCACCAGCAGCAGCGTCTTAACGCCGCCGGACAGTTCGAGTGGGGTGATCGAGCCCAGCTGTTTGCTTACGATGTTGTGGGGACCGATGAGCTCTGATCCGTCCACGCTTTTAATAATCTGTGCGGCCATAGGGTCTTCGAACCATGAGTCCAAGTATGAGTTCCTAAAATAGGTTTCGGTATCGTAGATGGAACCGGGGTAATCCCCCAGATGGATGCTTAACATGCGCGTCTCCAGACGTTGTGTGACTGCAATGATTATATGCCAGTAATAAAGTGCCGCCAGTAGCGAGGTTGCTGCTGGCGGCACTGGCATTATTAGCGTGTGAATCGCGTTGATGGATTTGCTCGCGAGGCTACTTTTCGAGACGTTCCCTCAGCAGCTCCAGCGCGTGGGCGTAGCCTTGCAGGCCCTCGCCGGTGATGGTGGCGAAGCAGGCTAGGCGGGCGTAGCTCACCTGGCGGAAGTCTTCGCGCGTCTCTACGGCGCTGATGTGCACCTCGACGGCAGGGATGGCAACGGCCTTGAGGGCGTCGAGGATCGCCACGCTCGTATGCGTGTAGGCAGCCGGGTTGATGACGATGCCGTCGACCTTGCCGTAGGCCTCCTGGATCTTGTCGACGATGTTGCCCTCGTGGTTGGACTGGAAGACCTCGACCTCGTCGAAGCCCTGTGCGGCGCCCGCTTCCTGGCAGATCTGCACTAAGCGGTCGTAGTTGTCGCTGCCATAGATGCCCGGCTCGCGAATGCCGAGCATGTTGAGGTTGGGGCCGTTGATGACGAGTGCTTTCATGGTTGCTTCCTTTGCAGTCGAGAAACCACCACAAAGGTGCCTGTCCCCTTTGTGGTGGTTTTTTTAGAGAGCGGGTGGGAGGGTGTCGAGGAGGGCTTGGGCGGTATTGGCGGCGCAGTCGCGTGAGTCGATGATGTGGTCGGCCCAGGCGCGGTAGCGTGGCATACGTTGTTCCGCGAGCTTATCGATGCCGTCGCGTGCGGTGATGGGGCGGCCCTTGTGGGCGAGCTCTTCGAGCTTGCGGTTGAGCATCACAATTTTGCTGTTCTGGTGCAGCAGCGGATAGTTCTCGTCTCGCGTGACCACGCCACCGCCGGTGGAAAGCACCAGGCCGCTGCGCTTGGAGATGTCGGAGAGCGCCGCCGTTTCCTGCTCGCGGAAGGCCGCCTCGCCGCGCTCGACGATATAGTCGGCGCAGGGCATCCCCAGGCGTTCCTCAAGCGCGCGATCCAGGTCGATGTGCTCTCGCCCCGTGAGCAGGGCAATCTGCTCACCCACGCGGGTCTTGCCCGAGCCCGGCATGCCGATCAGCGCGATGTTCTGTTCGCGGCGTGACAAGCGCTCCGTTACGTCCAGGATGCGCTCGCGCGGGGTGACCTGGCCGGTATAGCGCTCGACGGCCTGTGCCGCCTGTGCCACGAGCATCAGCAGTCCGCCGATGTAGGGGATGCCGCGGCGCTCGGCCTCGAACATCAGACCCGTGCGGGCGGGGTTGTAGACAATGTCGATGACGCCTTCGAGCGCATCGAGTCCTTCGAGCGTGCAGGGGGCGTCGGGGCAGTGGGGGAACATGCCGGCAGGCGTGCAGTTGACGAGCAGCGCGGCATCGGATTGCTGCGCGATGTTGTCGTAATTGACCTCGCTTGTGCGACCCACGGGTACGACGATGGCGCCCAGGTCGTCGAGTACCATGCTGGCCGTAGTGCCGGCACCGCCGGTGGCGCCGAGCACGAGGGCCTTCTTACTGGCAACCTCTACGCCCAGCTCCTCGACCAGGCACTGAAAACCGAAGTAGTCGGTGTTATCGCCGCGCAGGCGGCCGTCGGGCAGGCGCGTGATGGTGTTGACGTTGCCCATGCGCTCGGCGAGCGGGCTCAGCTCGTCCAGGTACTCCATGACGGCGCGCTTGTAGGGGATGGTCACGTTGGTGCCCTCCCACTCGTCGCCCGTCATAAAGGCCGCGAGGTCCTCGGGCTCGCGCTCAAATCGCACGTAATCGAGCCCAGCGAGCTCCTTGTAGATGGTCGGGGTGTAGCTGTGGCCCAGCACGCGGCCCAGCACGCCGTAGGGGCGGGTTGTGGCGACGTCAGTCATCTAGAGCACCTCCGTGTAGCTGCCAAAGTAGGTGAAGCTCTCGCACACGTCGTCAATCGAGTCGAGCAGGTCGTCGAGGGCTTTGCTGCCAAAGGGACAGTCCAGATCGAAGTAGAACATAAACTCAAAGTCGCGCCCGGGGATGGGGCGGCTCTCGAGCTTGATAAGGTTGATGTTGAGTGCGTAGAAGCGCTCGAGTACGCGATAGAGGGCGCCCGGTTCGTTGGCCGTGGTGATCATGAGCGAGGTACGGTTGGCGCCGGGGTAGACGCGCGGCTCGCGACTGATGACGACGAAGCGCGTGTAGTTGTTGTCCGAGTCCTGGATATTGGGCTCCAGCACCTCCAGACCATAGAGCGCCGCGCAGCTGCGCGAGGCGATGGCGGCAACGTCGGTGCGTTCGGAGCTGGCGACCATCTCGGCCGACATGGCCGTGTTGGGGTACTTGGTGGCGTGCAGGTCGTGTGCCTCGATAAAGCCGGCGCATTGGGCAATGGCCTGGCCGTGGCTGTAGACCTCGTGCACGTCCGCAAGCTTGGTGCCGGGCTTGACGAGCAAGTTGTGGTCGATTTTGAGGCGAAGCGAGCGCACGATGTGGAAGTCGAACTGGGCGAGCAGGTCGTAGACGGCGTTGACCGAGCCGGCGGTGGAGTTCTCGATGGGCAGCACGCCAAACTCGCAGAAGCCGTCGCGCACGGCGCACATGACGCCCTCGAAGGTCTCGAAAAACGCGATGTCGGGCACGTCGAAGAGCTTGCACGCGGCGATTTGGCTGTAAGCGCCCTCGACGCCCTGGCAGGCGACGGTGGCCGTTTGAGGGAAGGGCGTGTCGGAGGCTGCAGCCGTGGCGTGGGCCTTTTGCGAGACGGTGATGCCCTTGAGCTCGTTGATGTAGCGCTGCTGCTCGGCCTTGCTCATGCTCATGAGGAGACGGAACAGGGTGATGGTCTGCGCCTCGTAGCGCTCGGGCGCGCGGCTGGCGAGGTTGTTGAGCTTGGAGCGCTCACGGGCGGGGTCGAAGACGGCCTTGCCCATCTCGATTTTTGACTTGGCGACCTCGGTGGCAATGTCCATGCGCTCGACAAAGCTGTTGAGGAGCGTGGTGTCGATGCCATCGATGGCCTGGCGGATGTCAGCAAGGTCCATGGAGACCCCTTTCACGTGTCGGGGGATGTTGAGGGGTGGGTAGTTAGCGCTGGGCGGCGTCTTCGAGGAGGGCGTCCCAGATGGCAAGGGCGGCGGCTGCCTCGGCTACGGGGACAGCTCTGGGGACGATGCAGGGATCGTGGCGGCCGTGGACCGAGAGCTCGGCATTTTCCATAGCGTCCATGTCCACCGTCTGCTGCTCGCGGCCAATGGAGGGCGTCGGCTTTACGGCCATGCGCCACATGACGGGCGCGCCGGTCGAAATACCGCCCAGGATGCCGCCAGCGTTGTTGGACTCGACCTCGATCTCACCGGTCTCGGCATCGATGCGATACGGATCATTGTTCTCGCTGCCGCGCATGGCGGCCACGGCAAAGCCCATGCCAAACTCCACGCCCTTTACGGCGGGAATGCCAAAGGCGATCTGCGCGATGCGGTTCTCGATGCCGTCGAACATGGGGTCGCCGATGCCCGCGGGAAGCCCGTAAATGCCGCACTCCACGATGCCGCCGATGCTGTCGAGTTCGTCGCGCGCGGCCAGGACCTCCTCGCGCATGCGGCCGGCTGCTGCGGCGTCAATGCACGGCAGATCGTTCGTAAGGATCGCCTTGCGGTCGGCCTCGCGATAGACCATGTCGTCCATCGGCAGGTCGGAGATGCCGCCGATCTGCGCCACATGCGCCATCACTTTAATGCCGCGGGCTTCGAGTGCCTGCAGCGCAATGCCGCCGGCGATGCACAGGGGTGCCGTTAGGCGGCCGGAGAAGTGCCCGCCACCGGCGACATCGTGCATGTTGTGATACTTCACGCGCGCAGGGAAGTCCGCATGTCCGGGGCGGGGCTTGCGGTGCAGCTCGGAGTAATCCTTGGAGCGCGTGTTGGTGTTCTCGATAATCGCGGCGATGGGCGCGCCGGTGGTATGTCCATCGACAACACCGGCGATGATGTGGGCGGCGTCAGCCTCGCGGCGTTTGGTTGCGGTCTCGTCGCGACCGGGGGCGCGACGGTCGAGGAAGGCCTGCAGCTGCTCCTGGTCCACGGCGATGCCCGCCGGAATGCCATCGAGTGAGCAGCCGATGGCGGGGGAGTGCGACTGGCCGAAGATGCTTAAGTGCAAGACGTTGCCAAAGGTCGAGGACATGCTATTCCTCCTCGAGTGTGACCTTGCCGCCCAGCAGGCGGTAGTGGTCGAAGAAATCGGGATAGGACTTGTTGACGGCCTCGGCGCCGTGGATCACGACCTCGCCGGTGGCGCGGCTCGCGGCGATAGCGGCCATCATGGCGATGCGATGGTCGTTGTGCGAATCGACCTCGCCGCCGGTGAAGGCATCGACACCCTTGATGATGAGGTCATCGCCGGCAATGCGCACCTGCGCGCCCAGCGCGGTGAGCTCGCGGGTGGTGGTGACCAGACGGTCGGATTCCTTGATGCGCAGACGGGCGCAATCGCGAATAAAGGTGCGGCCCTGTGCCAGCGAGGCCACGGCCGAGATGACGGGCACCAGGTCCGGAATGTCGTGGGCACTCATCTCAAAGCCGGCGAGCTTGTCGGACTGCACGGTGGCGGCGTTGGTGGAGCGCACGATGCGGGCGCCAAAGCGCGAAAGCGCGGCAAGCACGTTACGGTCGCCCTGTGCGGAGCTCAGTGACACGCCCTCGACGGTGATTGGGTCGGTGCCGATGGCACCGGCGCACAGCCAAAAGGCGGCGTTGGACCAGTCGCCCTCGACGGCTACGCTGCCGGGCGTGCGGTACGAGCCGCTGCTCACGCGGAAGTTCGTGACCTCGGGCTGGCCGTCCTTGGCCGGAATGCGCTCGACGTTGACCTCGACGCCAAAGGCCTTCATGGCCTGTATCGTCAGGTTGATGTAGGGGCGGCTCTCGATGAGGCCGGTTACCTGCACGCAGGAGGGCTGGGCCAGCAGCGGGGCTGCCAGCAGCAGGCCCGAGATGTACTGCGAGCTCACGTTGCCCGGAAGCACAAAGGTGCCCGGGCGCATGCGGCCGCTCGTCTTGAGCGGAAAACCGCCCAGACCCTGTAGGTCGCAGCCGGCGGCGATGATCTCGTCCGAGAGCGGGGAGAGCGGGCGGGCGCCCAGGCGGCCCTGGCCTACGAAGGTGGCATCCGCACCCAGCGCGCAGGCGACAGGCAGCATAAAGCGCAGCGTGGAGCCACTTTCACCGCAGTCAAGCGTGCCGCCGGCAAGGGCCTTGAGCAGGCCAAACTCAACACTCTTCATGGTGGGGTGGACCTGGAAGCCGTCCTCGACGGTCTCGATGCGAGCACCCAGTGCCGTAAGGCAGCGCACCGTGGCCTCGATGTCGGCGCAGGTGGTGTTGCAGGTAACGTGCGTCTCGCCGTTAGCAAGCGCAGCGCAGATGATGAGGCGATGCGCCATCGACTTGGACGCGATGGCGGGAACGGTGCCCTTAAGCGGGGACGGGTTGATGCGGGCTAGCATGCGGATGGGTCTCCCTTCTGGCCGAGGCCCTCGGCAATGAGTTCGTGGAAAGTGGAAAGCGGCGTGCGGTCGATGCTGCAGCGGCCAATGCCGTGCGGAATCACCAGGTCGATGGTGTCACCCGCGCGCTTCTTGTCGTGGAGCGCCTCGGCAAAGACGGCATCGGCAGAAAGCTCGCAGCGGGTCTTGAGACCGTGACGTGCACAGAGCTCCTCAATACGACCGGGCAGTGCAGCATCGCAAACGCCGTGCAGGGCCGCGGCGCGCGTGATGATGCCCATGCCGATCGACACGCAGTTGCCGTGTCCGAGCTCAAAGTGCTCGCAGGCCTCGACGGCGTGTCCGGCGCTGTGTCCAAAGTTGAGGAGCTTGCGCTGGTTGGTCTCGCGCTCGTCGGCGACGACCACGGCGCGCTTGATGTCGATATTGCGGGCGATGATGAGCGCTACGCGGGCCACATCGCGGTTGAGCAGCTCCAGCGTGAGCGGGGTCTTCTCCAGCTCGGCGAAAAGCTCCGGGTCGGCGATCACGGCATGCTTGACGACCTCGCCGCAGCCGTCGGCGAACTGCTCGGGCGTGAGGGTGGCCAGGCATCCCACGTCGGCGATAACCACGCTCGGCTGCCAAAAGGCGCCGGCCAAGTTCTTGCCGGCAGCCAGGTCGATGGCGGTCTTGCCGCCCACAGACGAATCCACCATGGCGAGCAGGCTCGTCGGGATCTGCGCAAACTTGCAGCCGCGCATGTAGGTGGCGGCCACAAAGCCCGCCACGTCGCCCACGACGCCGCCGCCGAGTGCCACGATCACGTCGGAGCGCGAAAGCTCGTGCTCGGCCACAAACTCCAAAATGGCAACATAGGTTTCGGCGCGCTTATGGGCCTCGCCGGCCTCGAAGGTGCAGATGCTCACCTCGTAGCCTGACGCCTCCAGGCTCTGCTTAACGGGCATCTGGTAGAGCGGGCCCACGTTGGTGTCCGTCACGATGACGGCCTTGGCGCCGCCGGCAGTGGCGCGCACGAGCGGTCCCGCCTGCTCCAGCAAAAACGTTCCAACATGCACCTGGTAGGGGCGCGCAGTGTCGATATCGATGGTAATCGCCATAAGTTTCGGTCCTTTCGACCTGGCGTGATAGGTGGTCTAGTGGGAGGCCTCGTCGTCGAGCGCGCGCTTAATGCGGTCGCCCTCGGCAAGGAGATTCTCCAGATAGCGCTGGTCGCGGTCCTTAAGGGCGCGGCTGTAGGCGCCAAGCGACTCGATCAGATGATCGATCTCGAAGGCGAGCGCGTTGGCGTCGTCGATCATGAGCTCGGACCACATTTGCGGGTTGAGGTGCGCCACGCGGGTGAGATCGCGGTAGCTACCGGCCGAAAAGCCGTGGTGGACCTGGGCGGTCGGACTCTTTACGTAGGCGTTGGATACCACGTGCGCAAGCTGGCTCGTGAAGGCGATGACGCGGTCGTGCTCGGCGGCGCTGGTCACGCTGAACTTGCCAAAGCCCAAGGGGCGCACCATCTCGCGCACCTGGCCCAAAAGCTCCAGCTTGAGCGCATCGTCCACTGCGGGCGGCACGAGCACGAGCGGCGCGCCCTGGAACAGGTCGGCGCGGGAGTGCGCATAGCCCGAGTACTGCGTGCCCGCCATGGGGTGCGCGCCCACAAAGTAAAAGCCGTGCTCGCTGGCAAGCTCAAAGGCCCGCTCACACACAATGCCCTTGACGCCCACGGTGTCGATCACCACAGGACCCATGATGGCGTCGGTGTCGGTGGCGTCGGCGAGTGCCCGGGCATGCGCCTCGAGCCACTCGATGCAGGCCTCGGGGTAGCAGGCAAGGACGATGATGTCGCATTCAGCGAGCGTCTCGTCGTTGAGCTCGCCGGCGACAGTGCCCATGCTGGCGGCCGTCAGGACATCGTCATCGGGGTCCCAGGCCAGCACGCGGACGCCCGCCTGCGCATAGCCGCGGGCAAAGCTGCCGCCGATGAGGCCCAGGCCGACGATGCCGGCGCACTTGGGACCGCCCTGGTTGACGCGCGCGTTTCTCACCGTACCCATGGGCTACTCCATGGTCTCTTGGCAGACGACCTCGCGGATGGCGCGGATGCGGCGCATGGTGTCGTCGAACTGATCGGGGGTGAGGGCCTGGGCGCCGTCGGACCAGGCTCGGCTCGGCTCGTCGTGGACCTCGATCTCCAGGCCGTTGGCACCGCAGGCGGTCGCGGCGAGCGCCATGGGCTCAACGTAGCGGGTGTAGCCTGTGGCGTGGCTGGGGTCGGCGACGACGGGCAGGTGCGACAGATGGTGCAGCACCGGCACGGCGTTGAGATCGAAGGTGTTACGGGTGCGGGTTTCGAAGGTGCGGATGCCGCGCTCGCACAGGATGACGTTGTCGTTGCCCTCGCTCATGATGTACTCGGCGGCCATGAGCAGCTCATCGATCGTGCCGGACATGCCGCGCTTGAGCAGAATCGGGGTCTGGGTCTTGCCGACCTCCTTGAGCAGGGGGAAGTTCTGGGCGTTGCGGGCGCCGATCTGCATGACGTCGATCTTCTTGTCCAAGAAGACCTGCACGTCGCGTGGGTCCATGATCTCGGTGACGATCGGCATGTCGAGCTCGGCAGACGCTTCGCACAGCAGGTCGAGGCCGGCGGGGCCCATGCCCTGGTAGGCGTAGGGGGAGGTGCGGGGCTTGTAGGCACCGCCGCGCAGCATCGTGGCGCCGGCGGCCTTTACGCGGCGTGCGATGCGGATGAGGTTCTCGCCCTCGACGGAGCAGGGGCCGGCGATGACTTGGAACTGGTCGCCGCCGATCTTGACGCCGTGGCCGCAGTCGATGACGGAGTCCTCGGGGTGGAACTTGCGATTTGCGCGCTTGAACGGCTCGGAGACGCGCTGCACGCGCTCGACGACATCCATGGACTCGAGCAGGAACGGGTCGATCTTGGTCGTATCGCCCACCAGGCCGATAATCGTCTCGTTCTCGCCGCGCGAGACATCGGTCTTCAGGCCCTTTTTCTCAATCCAGCTGACGATATGGCTTACGGCCTCGTCGCTGGCGCTCTGCTTTAAAATTGCAATCATGGTGTGCCTCTCACCTCGATGGATAACTTTTGCAAAAACGGCCCGCATCGCGAGCCGTGTATATATGGTGCATGAGAGTTTATACTATCTGACTCGCTTTTGCCTTCTAAAGTGGGCCGTTGCGCCGCGTCTTCCTCGGAATTGCAAAGCTTTTTCTTTTATTTTGATAGCCCGTGGCGCACTTGGGTATAATGCCAAACGTTGGCCCTATTAGCTCAGGGGATTAGAGCGTCTGCCTCCGGAGCAGAAGGCCGTTGGTTCGAATCCAACATGGGGCACCATCGAACGTAAGACCGTCCGAACCTCGCATGGTCCGGGCGGTTTTTCTTATACCGACGCGACGTGATGGGACGTGGTATGGCAGCAACGGATATCGAGCGCGGACTCTCGACCGCCGAGGTCGAGGAGCGCATCGCCGCCGGTAAGATCAACCGCAACATGGAACTCAAGACCAAGTCGGTCAAAGAGCTCATCATCGAGAACCTCTGCACGCTGTTCAATTTGATCAACGTGATCTTGGCGTTCCTGGTCATTTTGACCGGTTCGTTTAAGAATCTGACGTTCCTGTTCGTGGTGTTCCTCAATACCGCTATTGGCGTCATTCAGTCCATGCGTTCCAAGAAGATGGTCGATAAGCTCACGCTGCTGACCTCCAAGAAGGCCATCGCGGTGCGCGACGGCGTCGAGGTGGAGCTCGACCTGGACCAGGTCGTGCTCGACGATATCATTCGCCTGGGGCGCGGCGACCAGATTCCCGCTGACGCCGTGGTGGTCTCGGGCGAGGCACTCGTGAACGAGAGCCTGCTGACGGGCGAGAGCGACCTTATTAAGAAACAGCCTGGTTCCGAGCTCATGAGCGGCAGCTTTATCGACTCGGGCCTGCTGCGCGCCCGCGTGATCCATGTCGGCGCCGACAACTACGTGGCCAAAATTAATAACGAGGCCAAGTACGTCAAAAAGGTTAATTCCGAGATCATGAACGCGCTGAACGCCATCGTGCGCTTTGCGAGCATCATCATGATCCCGCTCGGTTTGGCGTTGTTTGCCTCGAGTGTGAGCGAGCTGTGGGATGCCGCGGGAACCCCGGGCGATAGCGCGCTTTCGTGGTGCTTCTCCGAGCTGTTGGCCGGTCATGTGCCTTCGTCGGCGCTGCTGTCCACGGTGGGCGCCCTGCTGGGTATGATCCCGCAAGGCCTGGTGCTGCTGACTTCGTCGGTGCTCGCCATCGCCACGGTGCGCCTGGCCCGCCGCAAGGTGCTGGCACAGCAGCTCTACTGCATCGAGACACTCGCTCGCGTCGACGTGCTGTGCCTGGACAAGACGGGCACCATCACGTCGGGCCGTATGGAGGTCGAGGGCACGTATCCGCTGCCGATCGAGGGCTTTGGCATGGCCGCGGGGGAGGGTGACGCCGCCGTTCCCGTCGATACCACGGTGCTCGATTTTGCGCTGGCTAACGTGGCGCGTGCGACTTCGGCCGATGCCAACGAGACCTGCCAGGCGCTGCTCAACTATTACGCCGATCGCCCGGTCGAGGTGTCTGAGCCGCTGTCGGTCATTCCGTTCTCGTCCTCCAAAAAGTGGAGCGGCGCCTCGTTTGCGCAGGGCTCCTATGTGATGGGTGCAGCGCAGTTTGTGCTCTCTGATCGTGCGTTTGCCCAGGTCGAGAACCGTGTCGCCGAGCTTGCCGATACCTGCCGCGTGCTCGTGGTGGCGCGCGTGGACGGTTTTACGCCCGATGGCGATATGGTGGGCGAGGCCGAGCCCGTGGGCTTTGTGACCATCCGCGACGAGATTCGCACCTCGGCGGCCGAGACCATCGGCTACTTTAACGAGCAGGGCGTGACGCTCAACGTGATCAGTGGCGATGACCCGCGTACGGTGTCGTCGATCGCGCGCGTGGTGGGCGTGCCGGGGGCGGACGCTTATGTGGACGCCACGACGCTCGATACGCCGGCCAAGCTCGATGCCGCAGTGGACCGCTACCATGTCTTTGGTCGTGTGACCCCGCAGCAGAAGCGCGAGCTCGTGCAGGCGCTCAAGCGCCGCGAGCACACCGTGGCCATGACGGGCGACGGCGTCAACGACGTGTTGGCGCTCAAGGAGGCCGACTGCTCCGTCGCCATGGCGGCCGGCTCCGATGCCGCGCGCAACGTGGCCGAGATCGTGCTCGTCGACAACGACTTTGCCTCGATGCCCGCCGTGGTGGCCGAAGGCCGTCGCTCCATCAACAACCTGCAGCGTTCGGCTTCGCTGTTCTTGACCAAGACGCTGTTCTCGATGGGCCTGGCGGCGCTGTGCATCGCGCTGCCGCCGTACCCTTTCGAGCCGATTCAGATGACGCTCATCAACTTCTTCTGCATCGGCGCGCCGGGCTTTGTGTTGGGCCTGGAGCCCAACAATGCTCGCGTGAAGGGTGCGTTTTTGACCAACGTGCTCAAGCGTGCACTGCCGGCGTCGATTGCGGTCATTTTGGCTGCGGCGCTCGATATCTTTGTGGCGCGCGTGTTTGGCTTTAGCCAGCTCACGCTGTCTACGATGTGCCTGCTTACGTCGTGCGCGGCGAGCGTCAGCCTGATCTGGCGCATCTCGCAGCCTCTCACGCCCTTGCGCGTGGTGCTCTTTGTGTTTGTAGTCGCCGGCATCCTGGTGGGCGTTATCGGATTCCCGGAGCTGCTGTCTATTGCCAACCTGTCGATGGGCCAGATGGTTATCTTGGCTGTTATCGTGGTCTTTACCTGCTCGGTGTTCTTTAAGCTCGCCACGATGATGGATTCGCTCAAGCCGCGTCGTCGTCATGCCGCAACTGGTTTTGGCCGCGGTGTGCGCGTCCGCCTGGGTCGCGGTGGCGGCAAGGTGAGCTCTACGGGCTCGACGGCCGAACGTTTTGCCAAGCGCGTCGCCGCCGACATGGCGCAGCGCCGCGAAGATCGCACCGCTCGCGAGGCCGAGGCCCAGCCCAAGAAAAAGAAGAGTACCGGAGCCAAGCGCTCTCGCGTGACCAAGTCCGCCCAAGGCATCAAAGTCTCGATGCCAAGCAAAAAGAAGAAGTAACTACGCGCCCTGCCGATGTTGAATTGGTGCCTTGCTCCTGTGGGGCCGTGGCGATGTTATGCTCTAACCTCGATTGTTTGAATTGCTTCGAAAAGAGGATGCCGTGATCTGCCCGCATTGCCTTAAGACTATCGAGGACGGCGCCTCGTTCTGCCCCTACTGCAACGCCTATGTGGGTCCGGGCGATGGCCCCGAGCACACCGAGTTCGTGTTCTGCGAGGGCTGCGGTGCCCGTCTTTCTCCGCACGATCGTACGTGTCCCAAATGCGGACGCCCCGCTCCGGGTATCCTCTCCGAGGACGCTGCCGCATCCGATCTGGCGGCGGGTCGCACGGCGGGCTTTCCGCGCCTAACGCAAGAGCAGATCGATACCGAGGTGCCGCATGCGCCCGCCTCGGCAGCCGCGGTTCTTTCGGACGCCGCCGACCCCAACGAGACCTGCGTGTTGCCGGCTTTCGATAAGGATTTCGGTATCCCCAAGGTCGATATTCCCACGCCCGTTTCCCTGCATGACGATGCTCAAAAACCCAAGCGCAAGGTGCATCCCGACGAGGACGCCTATCACAAGCACAAGCGTCATATCCCCAAGCCGCTCATTATCATCGCGGTCCTTGCCTTTGTGTGCGGTGGCGCCTATTGGTTCGTGACGACCGATCCCATGGGTGTTATGCCCGGCTTCTATGACCAGTTTGGCCAGGCCGCGCAGACGACCTTCCCTACGCGCCAAAAGGGTGAGGCGACTGAGGACGATACCAAGCAGGACGATTCTGCCGAGGTGGTCCAGGAAGAAACCGTGCTCACCGATGATCAGCTCTATACCAGGCTCGACGGTCTGTATCAGACCATCGTGTCCTACGGTGACGAGGAGCAGATCGGCGAGGTCATCGATTCTTTTAACAACGGCTATCTTCGAACGCCGCTGTCCACCCGTCAGGAGCTGTCGGAGAGTGCCTACGCCCTGCGCGACCAGATCAAAAAGACGCAAGATGAGCTCAACAACCTTAAGTATCAGGACGATACGGTCTATGCGGACGACATCGCCCACTTAAAGCAGCTTGCCGAGTGGATGTACGAGCGTGTCGACGTGATCTGCCAGAGCTGGGATATCTCGCTGGCCATTCCCGATGGTGAGTCGATGAGTTCTCACCAAAGCGAGATCCTGGCGCCCATCGCTCAGGGTGGCAACAGCGCGCTTAATCAGTACGACGCCAACGTGGGCTCCTGGAAGCCGCAGCAGCGTTCCTAAAATTAGTTCGCCATAGTCGGCATAACCTACGTGCGCAATTGATGTAAGCGCATGCTTATTGCTACAATTCGTACAAATTTGCTTTAAACGCACGAGGAAGGAACCACATGTTTGGTTTTAAGAAAGAGCTCTACACGCCCGAGTATCAGCTTGCCGGCGACGAGTGCGCCGTTATCGAGACGTCGAAGGGTACCATCAAGGTCAAGTTTGACGGCGAGGGCGCTCCCATTCATGTCGCGAACTTCTGCGAGCTTTCTACGATGGGCTTCTATGATGGCCTTAAGTTCCATCGCTATGTGCCCGGCTTTGTCATCCAGGGCGGCGACCCCAATACCCGCGATATGTCCGGCGCCGACGTCGCTGCCGGTCTTGAGGGCCCCGACGGCATGCCCGGTACCGGTGGTCCCGGCTACTGCATCAAGGGCGAGTTTGCCACCAATCCGCGCAACAGCCATGTCGATGGTGCCCTTGCCATGGCACGCTCCATGGACCCCGATTCCGCGGGTTCGCAGTTCTACTTCTGCCTGGGCGCCCAGCATAACCTCGATTCCGGTTACACCGTCTTTGGTACCACGGTCGAGGGTCTCGATGTGATTTCGCAGCTGCGTGCCGGCGACGAGATCGTCCATGTCGAGATCGTTCACGAGTAAAGGGGACTTCCTTGAATAGCCAGCTGATCCAACAGGGCCGCGCCGCTTACCGCGCGGGTGATTTTTCCGCTGCAGCCCAGATGCTTGGGGCGGCAAAGACTCCCGATGAGATTATGGGCGAGGCCGATCACCTTCGTGGCAACGCCTTGATGCACCTGGGCATGTATGTCGAGGCCGCCGAGGCCTATGCCGCCGCCCTCAACGACGGCACTTATGGCAAGCGCGGCGCGCTGCTCACCAACCGCGGCAAGGCGCTCGCCGCCGTGGGCGACTACACGACGGCCGCCCAGGCGTTTTCTGCCGCTTCGCAGGATGCTTCCTATGCCACGCCGTTCAAGGCCTATCTGGGCCTGGGTAACGCGCTGTTCCAGTCGGGCGACTATGCCAACGCGGGTACTGCCTTCCGTCAGGCTGCCATCGACGGCGCCAATCCGGCTCCTGCCGCCGCACTCGGCGAGCTCGGTCGTTGCTTCATTAAGCTCGGCCGTCCGGCGGATGCCGTGGAGACCTACCGCACGGCTATCGACTTTGCCGGTCCCCGCGACGACACGCGTGCGCTCAACGCCGGCATGGGTCAGGCGCTTTCTGCCGCCGGCCGTCCGTCCGACGCACTCGACGCCTTTAACGCTGCCACTGCCGATGGCATCTACCAGCTCACCTCCGAGCAGGCCGATGAGCTTGCCCGCGTGCACGATTCGCTTGCCGCGCTGTCTGCCCAGACGGCTATGGCCACGGCTCCTGCGCCCGCGATGGACGCTCCTGCCGTCGATCCGCTCGATCCTACGGGCGCGACCGGTCAGTTTATGCCCGATCCCTCGGACACCGGTTTCTTTACGCTGTCCGAGTCCGAGATGGTCCAGCAGGACCGTCAGGATCGTAAGCAGGCCAAGGTCCGTCGTCGCCATCGCCACACGGGTCTCAAAGTCTTCATTGTGCTGCTTCTGCTCATTTTGATCGCCGCGGGCGGTCTGGGCTTTGCCTACACGCGCGGCTTTGGCTTCCCGTCTCAGGAATCTGTCGTTACCGATCTGTTCCAGGCTGCCGGCGACGGTGACACCGCAAAGGCCGAGTCTTGCCTTGCGTCGAGCCTGTCCGAGGACGCCAAGTCTATGATCATCTCCTCGATTCCGCAGGGTGCCACCGTGTCAGTCGAGGGCATGGATCAGTCCATGACCGAGACGACCGCCAAGGTGAAGGCATCGCTGTCCAAGGGCGGCGAGCAGGAGTACACCGTCAAATTCGTGCGCTCCGACAACCATATCGGCTGGGCCGTTTCCTCGCTCGATATGGATTTCTCGGCTGCTGACAACCAGTAGTGACCTTATGGGATTTAGCTTTGCCCGGCGCTTCACCGCAAGTGAGGTGCCGGGCTTGCGCTAGTATCATGAGCTAGTAGTTTTCCAGCAATCATCCAACACATCAGGAGTTGCGTTGTTTTCTTTGATGGATATGTTCTTCGGTAGCTATGCGGGCGATCTTGCCATCGACCTCGGCACCGCAAATACGCTTGTCTCCGTGCGCGGCAAGGGCATTGTCATTCGCGAGCCCTCTGTTGTCGCCATCGACAAGAACGACGAGCGCATCCTGGCGGTCGGTATCGAGGCAAAGCGCATGCTCGGCCGTACGCCCGGCAACATCGTGGCCGTTCGTCCCCTGAAGGACGGCGTCATCGCCGACTTCGATGTTACCGAGGCCATGCTTCGCTACTTTATCGACAAGGCTTCCGAGAAGCGCTATCCGTGGACCCCGCGTCCGCGCGTTGTCGTTTGCGTTCCCTCCGGCGTCACGTCGGTCGAGAAGCGTGCCGTCTTTGAGGCTACGATCCAGGCCGGCGCTCGCCAGGCCTATCTGATCGAAGAGCCTATGGCCGCCGCTATCGGCGCCGACCTGCCCGTCGAGGAACCCACCGGCTCCATGGTCATCGACATCGGTGGCGGTACCACCGAGGTTGCCGTTATCGCTATGGGCGGCATCGTCGTCTCGCAGTCCATCCGTATTGCCGGCGACGAGTTCGATCAGGCCATCCTCACGCACGTTCGTGATGCCTATAACCTGGCCATCGGCGAGCGTACGGCAGAGGACATCAAGATCAAGGTCGGCTCCGCCGTGCCGCTCAAGGACGAGCTCGATGTCGAGGTCAACGGCCGCGACGTGATCACCGGTCTGCCCAAGACCGTGCGCATCGAGAGCGAGGAGATTCGTCGCGCGCTCAACAAGCCGCTCGACGAGATGGCCAAGGCCGTTAAGGACGCCCTCGATGCCACGCCGCCCGATCTTGCCTCGGACCTTATGTACTACGGCATTTTGCTGACTGGTGGCGGCGCGCTGCTGCGCGGTCTCGACGTGCGCCTGCGCGATGAGACCGGCGTTTCGGTCAACGTCAGCCCCACGGCGCTCGATAACGTCGTTAACGGCTGTGCCCGCGTGCTCGAGGCCAATGCGTTTGATGGCGGCTTCGTCCAGACCAATGCTTAATTTCCAAAAGGTGGATTCCATTTGGCACGATCTTCGGGTTTCTCCACAAATCTGAATACCAAGCGACAATCAACGGGTATGCGCCCGTTGATTGTTTTCAGCCTGATTTCGGTGTTGCTGCTCACGTTTTACATCCGCGAGGGCGAGGCAGGACCGATTCATGCCGTGCGTTCGGGCGTAACGACGATTACCTCGCCGGTGCGCTTCGTGGGCTCGGCCGTGGCGGCTCCTTTCAATGCGATCGGCAACGTGTTCTCTAACCTTACGGCGTCGCAGGACACGCTCGACGAGCTCAAGAAGCAAAACGAGGAACTGACCTCTAAAGTTGCTGAGCTCTCCGAGGCTCAAAAGACCGCCGAGCGTCTGGAGGGGCTGGTCGGCCTGCAGTCGACCTATAACCTCAAATCGACCGCAGCTCGTATCGTTGGTGCTTCCGGCGATGCCTGGACCTCGACCGTTACCATCGACAAGGGCTCTGCCGACGGCCTTACCATCAACATGCCCGTGACGAGCTCTGCCGGTGTTATCGGCCAGATTATCGAGGTATCGGCCAAGACCTCTACCGTGCGCCTGATTGGCGACGAGAACTCCGGCGTGTCCGCTATGGTGCAGGACACGCGCGCCCAAGGCATGCTGCAGGGTCAGGCTGACGGCACGCTGCGTCTTGAGTACGTGAGCGTTGACTCCGACGTTAAGGTTGGCGATATCATCGTGACCTCGGGCATCGGTGGCGTGTTCCCCAAGGGCCTTCCGCTTGGCACCGTCTCGTCGGTTGAGAAATCGGCAAACGACGTGTACTACACCATTGTGGTGCGCGCCCAGACGACGGCCGAGAACAACGAGGAAGTGCTGGTCATCACCTCGCTGACCGACGAACAGTCGGCCTCGGATGAAGACGTGAGCACGGCCAACAGCACACCGCAGGGAACGTCGCGCGATGCTGCGACCAAGACGAAGGACGAGAGCTCGGATGACAGTTCCGACACGTCCGAGACGACCGATTCCGGCTCGAGCGAATAGGGGGCATGTCCATGGATCTACACGAGCAGGGGATGAGCTCCCGTACGTTTGTGATCGCCGCCATCGTGTGCGTGCTGCTGCAGGCAGGCCTGGCACCGCAGATCTCCATTGCGGGTGGTCGCGTCAACTTCATGATTATCTTGGTGTGCCTGAGTGTGTTCTCGGGCGACCCGACCCGTGCCGTCGTGTGCGGTTTTTGCAGCGGCTTGTTTTATGACCTGTCCGCTGCCGTGCCGGTGGGCGTTATGTCGCTCCTGCTGACCGTGGGTTCTTTTGCCCTGGTGCACAGCGCCGTCGGTCAGACGGGCGGTACCCCGAGTGCGCGCGGCGTCACTGTGGGCGCCTTTGCGCTCGTCATTAATGTGATTTACAGCATCATCTTGCTGTTTATGGGTTTGGAGACGAGCTTTGTCGTGGCGATCTTCGGCCATGCGCTGCCGTCCTCGATCCTGACGGGTCTGGTTGCCATTCCGTTTTTGATGTCCGGCGTCGTGCCGCAGTCCGGCTATGGATTCTCCGCACGTGGCGGACGCCAGACGGGTATGCGCTTTAAGCCCAAGACCCGCAAGCTCAAATAGGGGAGGCCCGTAGATGTCTTCCCAGTTGACGGTTATTATCGCCGGTATCGTGCTGGTTGTGGCCATCGTGGTCGCGCTGGTCATCATGCGTCGTGGCGATTCCCGTTTTACCTACGATACGCAGCATGGAACGGCCCCACGCGCCACCGAGGGCGAGGGCAATACCGCGGCGACCGCCTTTAAGGGCCGCTTTTCCATCCTCACCACGGGTGTGGGCGCGATGTTTGCGGCGCTCGCCGTCAAGCTGTGGGGCATGCAGATGGTCTCGTCGGACTATTACGAGAAGCAGGCTAATAGCAATCAGACTCGCACCGTTACCACTCCCGCTGTACGCGGCCGCATCCTCGACCGCAATGGCGTGGCGCTTGTCCAGAACCGTCCCTCACTTGCTGTCGTGGCCTACCGCGACCTTGCCGAGGATGAGGTTCTGGTTCGCCATCTTGCCAACGTGCTTGGAATGCCTTATGTGGCGGTCCTTCGCAATATTCAGGACAATACAGAGGGCGCTCAGAGCCTGCATACCATCGCGACGGACGTCCGTCGCTCCACGGTTGCCTATATCAAGGAACACGCCGGCGAGTTCCCGGGCGTCAAGATTGCCGAGCGTACCGAGCGCCAGTATCCATACGGCGAGACGGCATGCCATATCTTGGGCTATACCGGCACCATTACCTCCGAGCAGCTCGAGGCCCAGAATAAGAAAACCTCTGGCGATGATAATGCTTCTGCTGGCAAGATTACGTACCAGTCGGGCGATATCGTGGGCCAGGCGGGTGTTGAGAGCTACTACGAAAACCTGCTGCAGGGTATTCGTGGCGAGCAGACCGTCAAGGTCGATGCCTCGGGCAATGTGACCGGTCAGGCCGGCGCCGTACCCGCAAAGGCCGGCTCTGACATTAAGCTCACGCTCGACCTTAAGATCCAACAGGCCTGTGAGGCGGCACTGGCGAGCGCTATCGAGCTTGCCAAGACCACTGGCTACAGCAATGCCGGCAACGGCGCTGTGGTGTGTCTCGATCCCAACAATGGCGAGATCCTGGGCATGGCGAGCGAGCCCAAGTTCGATCCGTCCGTCTTTATCGGCGGCGTCTCAAATGACGTGTGGACCGAGCTCAATGATGACAAGGGTTCGCACCCGCTGCTCAACCGCGCCATTAGCGGACAGTACATGTCGGCCTCGACCATCAAGCCGCTCTCGGCGCTGGCCGGTCTTGAGTTTGGAACCTACACTTCAACGCAGACAACCAACTGCACGGGCTATTGGACGGGCCTGGGCAAGGCTTGGGGCAAGCGCTGCTGGCTGACGTCTGGCCACGGCACCATGACGCTGCAGTCGGGTATCGCCAACTCGTGCGACCCCGTCTTCTACGACATGGGCAAGGCGTTCTTTTATGACGAGCAACATCCCGAGGGCCTGCAGGAGGTCTTTCGTCGCTGGGGTCTAGGCAAGACCTGCGGTATCGATTTGCCGAGTGAGGGCGCGGGCCGTATTCCCGATGCCGAGTGGAAAGAGTCGTACTTCACCGACGCATCTGCCGAGGACCGCAAGTGGAATGCCGGCGATATGACCAACATTGCCATCGGTCAGGGTGACATCCTGGTGACGCCCCTGCAGATGGCGTGCGCCTATATGGGTCTTGCCAACGGCGGCAAACAGTACGTGCCTCACGTATTTTTGTCTGCCGTGTCGCGCGATGGCGACGGCGATGCCTATAAGTACAATGGCAAGGGCAAGAAGAAGCGCCTGGAGGCCAAGATCAACAGCGATTCGGATTTGGCTCTTGTTCGCAACGGCATGCACGACGTGATTTACACGGCATCGACGTCCCTGGCGGCGCACTTTGGCACCCTGACGCCGCAGGTATACGGCAAGTCGGGCACGGGCGAGAAAAGTGGCGAGGACGAATACGCGTGGTTCTGCGCCTATGCACCGGCCGATGATCCCAAGTATGTCATCGCTACCGTCCTGGAGCAGGGCGGCGGTGGCTCAGATACCGCGATGCATGTCGTGCGCGACGTGCTCGGCGTGATTTATGACGAGCCCGATACCTCTTCGGCCTCGGGCGATTCTTCGGTTCGATAGGAGGTTGCGATGGATTTTTCTCCGGCGGATCTGTTCCGTTCAACCAAGACCGGCTCTCGCAGCAGCCTGGACCGCGTCAACAAACAACTTTCGGCCTCGCGCGGCACGTTTCGCCAAAAGGTGCATATCGGTGTGCTCGTGGCTACTGTGGCGCTCGTCGCCTACGGTGCCATCATTATCTGGTCGGCTTCGCAGTTTAAGGCCGATGCATCGTTTTCACGCCATCTGCTGGGAATTGGCATCGGGGCGGTGCTGGCGGTGCTGGTCTGGCGTACCGACCTGCGCGGTATTTCCAATTTCTCGACGGCGTTGCTCGTCATCGACCTGATCGTGATCTTCTCGCCCAAGATTCCGGGTCTGTCCTATACGGGCGGTCTGGGCATGACGGGCTGGATCAAGATTCCCGGTATCGGCTTGACGTTCCAGCCGGTTGAGCTTGCCAAGCTCATCACCATCTTCTTTATTGCTACGCTTGGTTCGCAGTATAACGGTCGCATCGATACCGTTCGCGACTACGTCAAGCTCTGCGGCATGCTGTCCATTCCGTTTTTGGCCGTCGTTGCCATGGGTGACCTGGGCTCGGGCCTGGTCGTGCTGGTTTCGGGCGCCATCGTCATCTGCATGAGCGGTGCACGCCGCGAATGGGTGCTGTCGACCCTGGCCCTGCTCGTGGGCCTGGTGGCCCTCGTCCTGGCGCTTGATTCGGTCTTTGATTCGTTGCTCGGCCACGATGTGCTCATCAAGCAGTATCAGATGAACCGTCTGACGGTCTTTATCGACCCCGATAATGCCGATTCGGACGATGCCTACAACCTGCAGCAGTCGCTTATCGCCGTTGGCTCGGGCGGCTTCTTTGGTAAGGGCCTGGGGCATGCGACGCAGTCGGCCGGCGGCTTTCTGCCTGAGTTCCACACCGACTTCGTCTTCGCCTTCCTGTCCGAGACCTTTGGCTTTTGCGGTTCCTTTTTGCTCCTGTGCCTCTACGTGCTGCTGATCTTTTCGACGATTCGCGTCGCCTTTAAGTGCGAGTCGCTGTTTTTGCGTCTTTCGTGTGTGGGCATCGTTGGCATGTGGGCGTTCCAGACTTTCGAAAACATCGGCATGTGCATCGGCATGATGCCGATTACCGGTATTCCGCTACCGTTTATTAGCATCGGTTCGTCTTCGATGATGATTCAGCTGCTGACGGTGGGTATCGTACAATCCATATGGCGGCATCGTTCGGGCGCCGCGTAACCGCTGGAGGGGTTTGCCATGAAAATTCCCGTAGATAAGCTGACCCGCGCTTTTAAGATGGGCGCGTCCGTTAAGAAGGATTCCGATACACCTGTGCGCGTCTCGGTCTATCTGGATTCGTCCGCCTCGCGCTTTCTGGCCGAGACGGTGCGTGACGCCTTTGTGCCGCAGACGACCTCGGGCATTGTGCGCGTCGAGCGTCTGGGGGAGGAGCGAATTGCTCCAAAGACCGATACCGATGTGGTGCTGGTGCTCTCGTGTGGTTCCGACCGCTTGGAGAGTGCCGTGCAGGAGCTCGTGATCGCCGGCGCGCCCGTGTGCGTGCTTGCCGAGTCTGCTGTGGAGGTGCCGTTTATCGAGGAGTCTACGCCCATGCTCGGCGTGGTAGCGGCAACCGATAAGACGTATCTGCTCGAGACGCTTGCCCGCTGGATTCTCGATCGCACCGACAAGGAAACGGCTTTTGCGGCGAACTTTGCCTTCATGCGCATCGCTGCGGCCAATCGTATCATCACCTCGTGCGCGCTCACCAATATGGCGACCGGTGCGCTGGTGTTTTTGCCGGGCGCCGATTATCCCGTTATGGCGCTGGCGCAGGTGGGTATGCTCTTTGAGCTCGCTGCCGTCTTTGGACGCGGCATTAAGCCCGAGCGCGGCTACGAGGTCGCGGGCGTGCTTGCCGGCGGTCTTGTGATCCGCGCGGTCACCCGCGCGCTCGTCAAGCAGACGCCGCATATTGGGTTTGCCGTCAAGGCGCTCACTGCTGCCGCGGGCACCTATGGCATGGGCCGTGCGCTCGTTTCGCTCTACGAGCGCGATGTCGACTACAGCCGTGCCAACGAGGTGGTCACTGCCACGTTCTCCCGCGTTCGCGATCTGGTGACCACGGTCGCGGGCGCTACCCGTCCTATGGCGTCCTATCAGGACGCATCCGATATCGCTGCTTAGGGGTTTTCCGTTGCGCGTTGCATACCAAGACTGTTTTCATTTAATTGAGCCGTTGCTCGCCAAGGTCGAGAAGCCGAGTCGCTATATCGATCACGAGTGGGGCACGCTTTCCAAGGCCGATGCCGACTACCGTTGCTGCCTGATCTATCCGGATGTGTACGAGGTCGGTCTGCCCAACCAGGGTATCGCCATCCTCTACAACATCCTTAACCAGGCCGAGGGCATCTCCTGCGAGCGTGGCTATGTGCCGTGGCCCGATATGGGTGACGCTATGCGCGAGGCGGGCATTCCGCTGCTCTCGCTTGAGGGTGCAGCGCCGGTCGCTTCGTTTGATATCGTCGGTCTGCATGTGCCGCACGAGATGGCGGTGACGAACTTCCTCGAGGCACTCGACCTCGCTGGCATTCCACTGTTGGCGGCCGACCGAGGCGAAGACGACCCTATCATCATCGCCGGCGGCCCCTCGGTGTACAACCCCGAGCCGTACGCGGCCTTCTTCGATGCCATCCTCATCGGTGAGGGCGAGGAATCGCTGCTCGAGACCTGCCAGCTGCATCGCCGTCTGCGTGACGAAGGGGTCCCGCGCGCGCAGATTGTTGAGCAGCTTGCATCCATTGGTGGCAACTACGTGCCGTCGCTCTATGAGGTTCGTCACGACGAGCCCTGCTCGCCGCATGGCTACACCGTGCCGCGTGAGGGCAAGGATGCGCCGACCGTGGTCTACAAGCGCGTCGTCGAGGATTTCGGCGCCACGAATCCGCTGTCGCAGTCGTGCGTGCCCTATGCGCAGCTGGTCCACGACCGCCTGTCTATCGAGATCCTGCGCGGCTGCGCCCGCGGCTGTCGTTTTTGCCAGGCTGGCATGACGTATCGCCCGGTGCGCGAGCGCTCGGCCGACCAGATTGTCTCGTCGGTGATTCAGGGTCTGGAAAAGACTGGCTATGACGAGGTGTCGCTGACCTCGCTCTCCACGACCGACCACTCCTGCATTCGCGACGTGCTCGGCAGGCTCAACCGTCGCCTGGAGGATACGGGTATTCGCGTGTCTATTCCGTCGCAGCGCCTGGATTCGTTTGGCGTGGATATGGCCGAGTCGGTCGCCGGCGAAAAGAAGGGCGGACTGACGTTCGCGCCCGAGGCCGGCAGCCAGCGCATGCGCGACATCATTAACAAGAACGTGACCGAGGAGGACCTGGACCGTGCGGCCAAGGCGGCCTTCGAGGCCGGCTGGAACCGCATGAAGCTCTACTTTATGATGGGCCTTCCCGGCGAGCGCGACGAGGACATCGTGGCCATCGCCAATCTGGCCGATCACGTGCTGGAGCTCGGTCGTTCCGTGGTGCCCAAGGCTCGTCGCGGCTCGATCTCGGTGTCCATCTCGGTTTCGGTCTTTATCCCCAAGGCCGCCACGCCGTTCCAGTGGTGCCCGCAGCTCGACTACGACGACGTCAAGCGTCGCCAGAAGCTGCTTATCACGAGCGTTCGCAACCGTGCCGTCCGCGTGCATTACCACGATGCCGAGACTTCGCTCATCGAGGCCGCGCTGTCCCGCGCCGGTCGCGACATGACGCCCGTCATCATCGACGCTTGGCGCTCGGGCTCTCGCTTTGACGCCTGGGTAGAGCATTTCTCGCTCGATAACTGGAAGGAGGCTGCTGCCAAAAACGGCATCGACCTCAATGAGCTCGTGCACCTGCCCTACGAGTTGGACTGGCGCCTGCCGTGGGAGCATGTGAGCCCCGGCTGTACGCGCGGTTTCCTCGAGCGCGAGTACCGTCGCTCGCTCGAGGGCGTCACGACTCCCGACTGCACCCGTACGTCGTGCACCGGCTGCGGGATCTGCCCCACGCTCCACGCCAAGAATGTATTGATGGGTGATCGCGCATGAGTGAGCGCCTGACCGACAACCCCACGCTCTTTAGACTTCGTGTTCGCTATGGCAAGCGCGATCGCCTTAAGTACCTGGGCCATCTCGAAGTGATCCATACCATTGAGCGCATCGTGCGCCGTGCGGGACTTCCCTATGCCGTCACGCAGGGCTTCTCTCCGCACATGCGCGTGGGCTTCTCTTCGGCGCTACCGGTTGGTACGTCGTCGACCTGCGAGTGGTATGACCTGTTTATGACCGAGTTCGTGGCGCTCGACGAGGCGTTTGAGCGCCTGGCTGCGGCGTCTCCGGCCGATCTGGCGCCCATCGAGGCGGCGTACATCGACGTGCGCACGCCGGCATTGACGGCGCAGCTCACGCGCCTGTCGTATCGCATCGACTTACACCTGGATCCCGAGGCGCCCGTAAGCGCCGACGAGGTGCGTCGTGCGATCGACACGCTGCGCGCGGATCATGGCATCGACTACGCGCGCGGCAAAAAGAGCAAGCGCTTGGATTTGGATCACACGCTCGTTGGCTATGAGCTCACGGCGGGGGAGCGCCCGGACCATTTGGTTCTCATGCTCGACACCCATGCCGACAACGAGGGCTCTATGCGTCCGGAAATTTTGCTTTCTGCTGCTGATGTTTTGTTGCAGGGCTTGACCCCGGGCGTGGATGCACCTATTGTTTCCACCGGTATGCAAGACCTCGTGACCATCTGCTCCTACGATGTCGAGCGTCAGAATCAAGCATGCGAGGACGACGAGGGCCGACTCGTCAGCCCCATACCTGTGCGAACTTGTGGATTTGCTCCACATACTCGTTGACGGGGGTATTTTCGCCTGCTACTATATTCGGCTGTTGCACTAACTGATGCATGAAGGGCAAGTAAACATGTACGCAATCGTTAACACGGGCGGCAAGCAGTACAAGGTCGCCACCGACGATGTCATCACCGTCGAGAAGATCGAGGGCAATGAGGGCGACAAGGTCACCCTGCCGGTTATCTTCCTCAACGATGGTAAGAAGATCGTCACCGATCCCGACAAGCTGGCCAAGGCCAAGGTTACCGCTCAGATCGTTGAGCAGTTCAAGGGCGAGAAGCAGCTGGTCTTCAAGTTCCACAAGCGTAAGCGCTATCGTCGTCTGAAGGGTCACCGTCAGCAGCTCACCAAGCTGAAGATCGTGAAGGTCCAGGCTACGTCCCGCGCCAAGAAGGCTGTCAAGGCAGAGGCCGAGGCTGTTGCCGAGGCTCCCGTCGCCGAGTAGATTACACTCGTAACGAAAGAGTAGGTATACACAATGGCACACAAAAAAGGACTCGGTTCCTCCCGTAATGGCCGTGACTCCCGCGGTCAGCGCCTTGGCACGAAGCGCTATGCCGGCCAGACGGTAACCACGGGCACGATTCTCGTCC
Organism: uncultured Collinsella sp.; assembly: GCA_900542965.1. Taxonomy (GTDB): domain Bacteria; phylum Actinomycetota; class Coriobacteriia; order Coriobacteriales; family Coriobacteriaceae; genus Collinsella. The sequence continues at coordinate 65,808 of UQPY01000001.1, read as the reverse complement.
GTCAGCACGGCACGCACATCCACCCGGGTGAGAACGTTGGCCGTGGTAAGGACGACACGCTGTTCGCGCTGGTCGACGGTACCGTTGAGTTCCACAAGGGTATCAAGCACAGGGTCAGCGTACGCCCGCTCGCGAACGCGTAATTCACCCTTCATAGAGCACATATGTGGGAGGCACTTGAGTTTTAGGATTCAAGGGTCTCCCTCTTTTTTGTAGGAGGCGATTCTGTTGTCACAGTTCACCGATATCAGCCGCATTAACGTGTGCGGCGGCGACGGCGGAGCCGGATGCATGTCGTTTAGGCGCGAGGCATTTGTCCCCAAGGGCGGCCCCGATGGCGGCGACGGCGGTCGTGGCGGCAATGTCGTCATCCAGGCCGATGCTCAGCTGTCTTCGCTGATCGATTACCGCTTTAAGCATCACTTCCGCGCCGAGCGCGGCACGCACGGGCAGGGTGCCCGTCGTAACGGTAAGAGCGGCGAGGACCTGATTCTCAAGGTCCCTATGGGTACCGTGGTGCGCGAGCTCGATCCCGAGACGCAGACCCCGATGTTCGAGATTGCCGACCTGGTGCACGACGGCGAGCGCGTCGTCGTGGCGCCCGGCGGTGCCGGCGGTCTGGGCAACACACACTTTGTGACGTCGGTGCGTCGCGCTCCGGCCTTTGCCCAGCTCGGCGAGCCTGCCGAGGAACACTGGATCGAGCTCGAGATGAAGCTTATGGCCGATGCCGCGCTTGTGGGCTTTCCCTCGGTGGGTAAGTCATCGCTCATTGCGCGCATGAGTGCCGCCCGCCCCAAGATTGCTGACTACCCGTTTACCACGCTCGTGCCGAACCTCGGCATGGTGCGTGCCGGCGAATATTCTTACGTCGTTGCCGACGTCCCCGGTCTCATCGAGGGCGCGAGCGAGGGCAAGGGCCTGGGTCACCAGTTCCTGCGCCACATTGAGCGTACGGCCCTGATCATGCACGTCGTCGACATGACGGGTGGTTTTGAGGATCGCGATCCGGTCGAGGATTACCACATCATTAACCGTGAGCTTGAGCAGTATGGCGCCGAGCTTTCGGAGCGTCCGCAGATCGTCGTTGCCAACAAGTGCGATGCGCCGGGCACGGCCGACAAGATTGCCGACCTTAAGCGTGCGGCGCTCGACGATGGCCATATGTTCTTTGCCGTGTCTGCTGTTACGGGCGCCGGCCTCAACACGCTGATGCTTGCCGTGGGCGAGCAGGTGGCTAAGCTTCGCGCCGAGCTGGCGGTCTCTGATGAGCCGGTCGATCTGCGCGACGAGGAGTGGGAGCGTCGCCGTCTGCAGCGCGAGAAGCGTTTCCGCATTGTCCAGGAAGAGCCCGGTGCCTTCCGCGTGGTCGGTCGTGCCATCGAGCGCATGGTCATCCAGACCGACTGGGAAAACGAGGAAGCCGTCATTTACCTGCAGCATAAGTTTGCGCGTATGGGTGTTGACGACGCGCTCGAGAAGGCCGGTTGCCGTGCGGGCGACGAGGTCCGCATTTGCCAGCGCGCCTTTGACTTTGAGGGCGCTGAGGACTTCTCGGAGTACGAGGAGCTCGAGGATGCTGACGAGGACGTTGCCGTTGAAGCCATTGACGTGGCCGATGCTGCGGATGAGGGCGTCGAGGTTGTCGATGCGGCGGATGCCGCGGACGATGCCGAGACCTCGGAGGGCGAGTAAGCCATGTCGCTGCGCGGTGGAATCGGTCTGCCCGAGCTTCCTCTAGAGGACGGGCGGGAGTTTAGGCTCGGCATTATGGGCGGCACATTCGACCCGATTCATTACGGGCACTTGGTGACTGCCGAGCAGGCGCGCGAGTCGCTCGACTTGGACGCTGTGCTCTTTATGCCCGCGGGCTCTCCTGCCTTTAAGCTTGACAAGCCGGTGACGCCTGCCGAGGACCGTTATGCCATGACGGTCCTCGCCACCGCCGCGAACCCGGCCTTTTTGGCGAGCCGGTTCGAGATCGACCGGCCGGGCGTAACCTATACGGCCGATACGCTTCATGCCCTTCGCGACTTTTACCCGCCGCAGGTAAAGCTCTACTTTATTACGGGCGCCGACGCGATTATCGATATTGTTACCTGGCATGATGCCGAACGAATCGCTGAGCTTGCTACCTTTATTGCGGCGACGCGACCGGGCTTTGATATCGATACGGCGCGTGCCCGAATCAAAGAGTCGGGGCTGCCGTTCGACGTGCGCTATATTCAGATTCCGGCGCTGGCGATCAGCTCGACGAACATTCGTAAGCGAGTTGCCCGCGGCATGAGCGTGCGCTATCTTACGAGCGAGTCTGTGCTCGGCTACATTCGCAAACGCAGGCTATATGCCGATCTGGGCCAAGAAGATTTTGAGTGATGGGGGTCTACGTTGTCGGTAGAGGATCAGTTTGAGGGCGATGAGCGCGCGCTGCTCAAGCGCATTCAAGAGCTGCTCGATGTTCGCATGAAGGATAAGCGTAAGCGCTATGTGCATTCGCTGGGTGTTGCCGAGACCGCACTTCATCTGGCCGAGGTCTACGGCGTCGACCGCTTTGATGCCGCTGCCGCCGGCTTGATCCACGACTGGGACAAGGTGCTTTCCGATGACGAGCTGGTCACGCGCGCTCTGCATTACGGCATTAAGATTGCCGGCTCTCCTTCTGCCGCGACGCCGCTTTTGCATGGCCCTGTTGCCGCCTATGAGCTTCCGCAGCTTTTTCCCGAGCTGTCGCCGGCGGTCTTTCAGGCTGTCGACCGTCACACCGTGGGTGCCTGCGATATGACGCCGCTCGATATGGTGGTCTTTGTGGCCGATGCCATCGAGCCCAACCGCCACGGCGACTATGCCCATGCACTGCGCAAGATGGTGGGGGAGTCGACGCTCGACGAGTTGTTCTTCTCCTGTTTTGCGCAGGGTTTGGTCTATGTGATCCAGTCCGGGCGCTATCTTTATCCCACGGCTATTTCGATTTACAACCATTACGCCCAGCTGCGTTAGCTCGGGCTGTCTAGAAAGAGGTATTCCATGGCCGACGAGACCATGACCGACGAGCAGATTCTTGAAGGTGTGGAGCACAAGAGCTTCGTCGCCACGTCCGACCGCACTGCCGCCTCGCTGTCCGCGAGCGGTGTCGCCGCCGAGGATGTCGCCCGCGCCGCCGCGCAGGCCGCCTACGACAAGAAGGGCGAGGACGTTCAGGTGCTCGACCTGACCGAGCTTTCCGACGTATGCGACTACTTTGTGCTTGCCACCGGTACCAACAACCGCCAGGTCGATTCTATCGTCGACGAGATCGAGGAGAAGGTCGCCGAGGCTTGCGGCGAGCACCCGTTCTCCATCGAGGGTCGCGAGCAGAAGACCTGGATGCTCATGGACTACGGTTCGGTTGTCGTCCACGTCTTCACTCCCGAAGCCCGCGACTTCTACCGCCTCGAGAAACTCTGGGGAGACGCCCCCCAGCTCCCCCTCAACCTCCTCTAGTAGCTCATTTTGAGACGGGGTTTAGCTACCCTCACGCATATCGCCGGGCAGTTGCGGTTTTCCGCACCTGCCCGGCTTTCTTTTTGCCCAAGGGCGGTTAATCATTGAAGCGGGATTGGCGGCCGAAGGAAAGGGCGGTGTCGCCGAATTTGTCTCGGACGGCGTCGATGGCGACGGAGAGGTCGCGGCGGTCGCTGGATTGGGCTCCGCGGTCATCGATCTCGCAGAACAGGTCAGTCTGGATGCCGCCTTGGTGGTCGAAGTCGCTCATGCCGATGCCCGCTAAGCGAACATGCATGCCTTCCTGCCAGATGTTGTCGAGCAGTTCGAGTGCAACCGCTACGAAGATGTTCTCATCGTCGGTCGGATGAGGCAGCCGGCGCTGTGCCGTACGCCCGCTTCCATACGAATACTTGAGCTTGAGCGTCACCGTGGCGCCCGTTAGTCCCTGGCGGCGCAGGCGGCGTCCCACCGACTCGCCCAACAGCGCAATCGCCGCCTCAATATCCCCACGTTCAGTCAAATCTTTAGCAAAGGTGCGTTCATTGCTGACAGACTTGACCTCGCGCTCTTCATCGAGACTCGTGACTTCAGAGATTTCGAGTCCCAGCGCACGCTGGCGCATGCGTTCGCCGTTGACGCCAAAAATAGAGGCCAGTGTGGACTCAGGCGCGCGCGAAAGCTCGCCGAGGGTGTAGATGCGCATGCGGCGCAGTCGCTCCTCGGCCGAGCGCCCGATGCCGCTCATGGCAGATACCGGCAGCGCGGCCAAAAAGCGCTGCTCGGTTCCAGGGCGCACGATGGTCAGCCCAAACGGCTTGTCCCGCTCGCTTGCGATCTTTGCGACCGTCTTGTTGCAGCCCACGCCAATGGAGCAGGTCACTCCCAGCCCTGCCACGCGGTCACTTATACGCCGCGCAACCAGCAGTGGGTCTTCGGGCGCAAAGCGACCCGGCGTGATATCGATAAAGGCTTCGTCGATGGATACGCGCTCAACACGTGGGGTCTCGTCGGCGAGAATCGCCATGACCTGCGCGCTCACCTCGCGGTAGCGATCAAAGTGCCCGTGCGTCCAAATGGCTTGCGGGCACAAGCGCCGCGCCTCGGCCGAGGCCATGGCAGAGTGCACGCCAAAGCGACGTGCCTCATACGAACACGTGGACACGACGCCACGCGAATCGGCGTCTCCGCCCACGATGAGCGGCTTTCCACGCCATTCGGGATGATCGAGCATCTCCACGCTCGCAAAAAACGCATCAAGGTCCATCAGGCCCACCGCCGGACCCGTCCAGGGCGGCGGCGTGACGCCCATGGCATCCTCATAACCGTATGTATGTTCGCGTCTTTCCATGTCATGAGTATACCGCGCAGCTCATGTGGGGTGCGTGTATGTGCTTGCAAATCCCGAATTCTTGTCTAAGATATGGATTTGCCCTCGACTACACCGAAGAAGTTGGTCTCACGGACTTCACCTGCCCGCGTCGATGGCGTATTATGTTCAACTGTTTGTTTGTAGTTGCAGCCTAAAGCTGCTTGGTTGGAGGAGTTTCCTTTGGCAGTCAAGATTCGCCTTGCTCGTCACGGCGCTAAGAAGCGTCCGTACTACCGTGTCGTCGTCGCCGATTCCCGCGCCCCGCGTGACGGTCGTATCATCGAGGAGGTTGGCCGCTACAACCCGATGACCGCCCCCAAGACCATCAACCTCGACCTTGAGAAGATCGCCGACTGGCAGTCCAAGGGCGCTCAGCTCACCGACGCCGTCGTCGCTCTGGTCAAGGCCGCCAACGAGGGCGAGAAGACCGAGACCGTCGTCAAGAAGTCCAAGAAGCAGCTCGCCAAAGAGGCCGAGGCCGCTAAGGCTGCCGCTGAGGCCGCTGAGGGCGCCGAGGAGTAAATCGTGCCTGAGGTTGACGCTGCACAGCTCGAGGGTGAGGCAATGCTCTCAGATCGCATCGCCGATCTCGTCGAATATCTCGTTGTTCAGATCGTCGACGACCCGGATTCCGTGAGCCTTGAGGTCATCGATGGTGACGACGCCTCTACGATTGAGGTTTCGGTCGCCGAGGATGACGTCGCTAAGGTCATCGGCCGTCGTGGCCGTACCATCAAGGCCATTCGCACGCTCGCCCGTGCACTGGCCGCTCGCCTCGACACCGCTGTCGAGGTAGAGGTTCTGGGCTAGGACCTTGAGGTCCCAGTACAAAAACATCGCCCGTGTGGTCAAGCCGCACGGAAGGAAGGGGGAGGTTCTCGCGCAGCCGCTGCGGGGGCTTCCTTCTGTATTAGAGCCGGGTATGCGCGTCGCTCTTACGCCGCCGGCGCTCAAGCGCGACCGCTTTTGCACGGTCGTGTCCGTCACCGATACGGGCGATGGCGATCTGGTCTCGTTTGAGGGCATTGACGACTTGACGGCCGCCGAGGGCATCACGGGATGCTACGTGCTGGCAAATCGTGACGACTTTGAGCTCGATTCGCTCGACGCTGCCTATACCGACCTGATGGGTCGCGAGGTGGTCGACGAGCGGTTCGGTTCGCTCGGCACGATCGTCGAGATCATGTCGACGCCCGCTAACGATGTTTGGGTTGTCGAGGGCGATCGGTACGGCGAGGTACTGATTCCCGTGATCGAGCAGGTCGTGCTCGATCTTCCCGACACAGGAACAATTTCCGTCCACGTTATGGACGGCCTGATCGATATGGACAAGTAGGGAGGACAACATGCTGATCGAGACCCTTTCGGTCTTTCCCGAGATGTTTGAGCCCGTCATGTCCACATCGATTTTGGGCCGCGCCCGCAAGGCCGGCCTTTTTGATTTTAAGGCGTATAACCTGCGCGACTGGACGCACGACCGTCATCGTACCGTCGATGACGAGCCGTACGGCGGCGGGCAGGGCATGCTCATGAAGGTCGAGCCTATTGCCGAGGCCATCGAGGCCATCAGCTCCGAGGGTCCCAAGCCCACCGTAGTGTTCTTTACCCCCTGTGGCGAGCCCTTTACGCAGCATGTGGCCGAGCGCCTGCTCAAAAGTGAGCGCCTGCTGTTTGTGTGCAGCCGCTACGAGGGCGTCGACGAGCGTGCGTATGCGTATACCGATGAGCGTCTGTCGATCGGCGACTACGTTCTTACGGGTGGCGAACTTCCCGCTATGGTCGTTGCCGATGCTGTTGTTCGCCTCATCCCCGGCGCTCTGGGAGATGAGATGAGCAACGTCGACGAGTCCTTCTCGACCGCCGAGGACGGAGGCCTGCTCGAGTACGCGCAGTACACCCGTCCCGCCGAGTTCAACGGCGAGGGCGTGCCGCCGGTGCTCGTGAGTGGCGATCACGCCAAGGTCGATGCCTGGCGTCGCAAGAACGCCATCGAGCGCACCTGCCGCTGGCGTCCCGATCTGATCGAGACGGCGCGCCTTACGCCCCAGGAGCGTACGTACGCGCAGGAGATTTTGGACGCTTCGTATTCGCAGAGCGAGGAGTGAGAATGGTTCCATCGCAGCATTCCGCGTTGAGGGGCGCTTTTGAATGGATCGCGGTCATCGCGATCGCATTGGTCGCCACCTTCTTGATTCGCTCGTTTGTGGTCGAGCCCTTTGTGGTGCCCACCGGCTCCATGGAGTCCACGATCGAGATTGGCGACCAGATCCTGGCACAAAAGGTGAGCCTCGAGTTCGGTCAGCCCGTCAAGCAGGGCGATATCGTGGTGTTTCACAACCCCGATGGCACCTCCGAGCATGATGTTCTTGTCAAGCGTGTTATTGCCACGGCCGGGCAGACGGTCGACCTGCAGGATGGCAAGGTGGTCGTTGACGGCCAAGCGCTCGACGAGGACTATACGACGGGCATGAGCTGGCCACTTTCGGTCCAAGCGCCCGGCGCTCAGGTAAGCTATCCCTACACCGTTCCCGACGGGTGCGTGTGGGTGATGGGCGACAACCGCGAGAACTCTGCTGACTCCCGCTACTTTGGCCCGGTCGACCGCTCCGAATTGATCGCCGTGGCGCTCGTGCGTTACTGGCCGCTCAACCGTCTGGGCGCTATCGACTAAAAACCGCTATGGTACAGTACCTAACCGTGTAATCGTTTCGACGAGGGGATATTAGAGGCATGAACGCTTCATCGCTTTCCTTCCAAGACATCATCCTGCGCCTCCAGCAGTACTGGGGCGAGCAGGGCTGCGTCATTATGCAGCCCTATGACTCCGAGGTCGGTGCCGGTACCTTCCATACCGCGACCACGCTGCGCTCGCTCGGTCCCGCCGAGTGGCGCACCTGCTATGCGCAGCCCTGCCGCCGTCCCGCCGACGGCCGCTACGGCGAGAACCCCAACCGCATGCAGCACTACTATCAGTTCCAGGTGCTCATCAAGCCTTCTCCGGTTAACGCCCAGGAGCTCTACCTGGGGTCTCTTGCCGCTATCGGTCTGGACCCCAACGACCATGACGTCCGCTTTGTCGAGGACGACTGGGAGAGCCCGACGCTCGGCGCCTGGGGCCTTGGCTGGGAGGTCTGGCTCAATGGCATGGAGGTCACGCAGTTTACGTACTTCCAGCAGGTGGGCGGCATCGAGGTCGACCCCGTGCCCGTCGAGATCACCTACGGCCTGGAGCGTATCGCCATGTACGCCCAGGGCGTTAACTCGGTCTACGACCTGGTGTGGAGCTACCTGCCCGACGGCACGCCCATGACCTACGGTGACGTGTTCCTCGAGAACGAGCGCGAGTTCAGCGCTTACAACTTTGAGGTCGCCAACGTCGAGATGATGCGTCAGAAGTTTGATGACTACGAGGCCGAGTGCCACTCCTGCCTGGAGCGTAAGCTGCCGCTGCCGGCGTACGACTGCGTCATGAAGTGCAGCCACGCTTTCAACCTGCTCGATGCCCGCGGTGCGCTGTCCGCGGTCGAGCGTGCCAACTACATCCTGCGCGTCCGCGCCGTCGCCAAGGCGTGCTGCGAGGCCTACATGGCCGAGGTCGCCGGAGTCAACGAGAATGCCGACCAGGAAGGCGAGGTGGCGTAAGCCATGGCAGACGCTAAGGATTTCCTGTTTGAGATCGGTACGGAGGAAATGCCCTCCGCACCGCTGAACAATGCCGTCAAGCAGCTTGGCACCATGATCGCCAAGGGTCTCGACGAGGCCGGTCTGGCCCACGGCGAGGTCCGCGTGATCTCGAGCCCGCGTCGCCTGGCTGCACTCGTTGCCGACGTCGCCACCGCGACCGATGAGGTTCACGAGGTCAAGCGTGGCCCCGCGGCCAACATTGCCTTCGACGCTGACGGTAACGCCACCAAGGCCGCCCAGGGCTTTGCCCGCAAGTGCGGTGTGGCTGCCGAGGACCTGGTCCGTTGCGAGGACACCGACGGTCGCGAGTATGTGTTCGCCGAGAAGAATATTCCCTCCGCACCGGCTACCCCGATCCTGACGGCCCTGTGCGAGAAGACCATCGCCGGCCTGCAGTGGCCCAACTACCGCAGCCAGCGCTGGGGTCACGAGCATGCGACCTTTGTTCGTCCGGTCCGCTGGATCTGCTGCCTTTTGGGCGAGGATGTTGTGCCCGTGTCGTTTGCCGACGTGACGAGCGGCAACACCACGCGCGGTCATCGCGTACTTGGCCCTGGCGACCATGTGGTTGCCAGCCCCGCCGTCTACGAGCAGGTGCTCGAGGACGCCGGCGTGCTCTCTGCCGAGAGTCGTCGTGAGGCCATCCTCGCCGGTATCGCCGAGGTCGAGGCTGCCCGTCCCGGCTGCCATGTCGATACGCCCAAGAAGGTCTTTGAGGAGGTCATTAACCTCTGCGAGTGGCCGACGGTGCTCGTCGGTACCTTCGATGAGGAGTTCCTCAAGGTCCCGCACGAGATTATCTGCGAGTCCATGCTCACCAACCAGCGCTACTTCCCGATCTATGACGGCGAGGGCAAGCTCACGCGTGAGTTCGTGGTCGTCTCTAACAGCAAGCCCGAGAACGCCGAGCGCGTGATCGACGGCAACGAGCGCGTTGTGCGTGCCCGTCTGGACGATGCCAAGTTTTTCTATGAGGAGGACCTGAAGATCTCCCTCGACGAGTTCCGCGAGCGTCTGGCCAAGGTTGCCTTCCAGGAGAAGCTCGGTAGCGTGCTCGCCAAGTCCGAGCGCATCGAGCAGCTCGCGCTCGCTATCGCCCGCGAGGCTCATCTGGGCGCCCACCTTGCCGCCGATGCCGCTCGCGCCGCGCACCTGTGCAAGGCCGACCTGGTGTCTAACGCCGTTGTCGAGTTCACGAGCCAGCAGGGCGTGATGGGCGGTTATTACGCGACCGCGATGGGGGAGAACGACGAGGTCGCTCATGCTATCCGCGATCACTATCGTCCCCGCTTTGCCGGTGACGAGCTGCCTGAGGGCACCGCTGGCTGCATCGTGGCCTGCGCCGACAAGCTCGATACCATCGCCGGTATCTTTGCCATCGGCGAGCCCCCGACCGGCTCCTCCGACCCCTACGCGCTGCGTCGTGCCGCTATCGGCATCATCAACATTCTGCGCGACCGTCTGCCGATCGACCCCACGTCGCTCATCGACTTCGCCCTCGAGCTCTATAGCGAGCAGGGCATTGAGTTCGACGCCGCCGAGGTCGCCGAGCAGGTTCGTGACTTCTTCCATGGCCGCCTGGTGAGCATGGCCCGCGACGAAAAGATCCCGGCCGATACCGTTGCCGCCGTCTCCGCGGTGCACATCATCGCCCCGTCCGTCTTCTTCGCCCGTTGCGCCGCCCTCGACGAGGCTCGCAAGAACGACGCCGAGACCTTCGACAACCTGGCTACCGCCTATGCCCGCGCCGCGCACATCTCCAAGCCCGAGCTGGGTGCGGAGTACGACCGCAGCCTGATGGGCGAGGTCGAGCTTGCGCTCGCCGACGCCTCCGAGGCTGCTCAGACCGCTGTCGATGCCGCCCTTGCTACCGAGGATTATCCGGCCGCATTTGCTGCCCTCGCCGCCCTGCGCGCGCCCATCGACCGTTTCTTCGACGAGGTCATGGTCATGGACAAGGACGAGCAGCTCCGCGATAATCGCCTTAAGCTGCTCAACCGCTTCGAGGCCGTTTTCTCCGGCATCGCCAACATCGGTGAGCTTGCTCGTAAAAAGTAAGCCAGCCTGCGCGTAAGCGCAAAAGGAGCCCCGCATGGATTGCCCGGTCACCGCTCGTCCCACCGTTATCGTTATCTCCGACTCGCTCGGCGATACCGCTTGTGAGGTGGTGCTTGCGGCGTCCGGGCAATTTGATGAAGGGGCTTTTCGTTTGTTGCGCCTGCCCAAGGTGAACTCGGTGGAGCAGGTTAAGTCGTTTGTGGGCCCGCGCGTTGATGCGGACCATCGCGATATTGCCGTGTTCCACACCATTGTCGATCCGGCGCTTCGCGCCCGCGTGCTCGATTACCTGGGCATGCTGCATATCCGTTCGGTCGACCTGATCGGTCCTACGCTCGCTGTGCTGTCGTCGCTCATCGGTGTGCCGCCCAAAGGCGTTGCGGGCGTGATTCACAGGACCGATGACCGCTATTTCCATCGTATCGAGGCCATGGAATATTTCGTTGAGCACGATGATGGACGCGGCTGCGACGACCTTTCGGGAGCCGATATCGTGCTGCTGGGCGTATCCCGCACGTCCAAGACGCCGCTGTCGATGTATTTGGCCTATCAGGGTTACAAGGTTGCCAATGTTCCTTTGGCCCATGGCATGGAGCCACCGAAGTCGATTTACGAGGTTGACCCGATGCGCCTGTTCGGCCTAATTTCGACCGTCGATGTGATTTCCGAAATTCGCGATAGCCGCTTGGGCGATGACTACGCTCGTGCCGTTGCCGGCTCCTATGCCGAGCCCGAGAGTGTGCACAGCGAGCTTGAGGAAGCTCGTGCCCTCATGAAGCGGCTAGGCTGCTTTGTGGTGCGTACCGACGGCAAGGCTATCGAGGAGAGCGCTGCCGAGATCATTAGCCACTTGGAGGAAATCCAAGAAGCCCGTGCCCGCCGCGCCGCCCGTCAAGCCTAATAGTAGCAGCATTTTGATAAAGCGATTTAGCAAAAATATCGCACTTGACCTGCTTTTTTATTGCAGTGGTATCTTCATAAGGTAACCACCTTTACCTACCGTTTACCGCCAGTTTTAGCACGTTTACCAAACCGCGCACCCTCTGCTCAAGCCTGCCCAAAACCCGCCGTATAGTTCCCTCACGGCCCGCATCCGGCGGGTCGATTCGTTACCACGGTCGTGCGCGAGAGCGCATGGAAGGGGAAGTATCGTGAGCGATTGCAAGAGGGTTTACCGTTTTGGAACCGACGCCCAGGGCACCTGTGTCACTGAGGGCGACAAGTCCATGAACTTCGTGCTTGGCGGCAAGGGCGCTAACCTTGCCGAGATGAGCCGTATCGGCCTGCCGGTTCCCGGTGGCTTTACCATTACCTGCCAGACTTGCGTCGAGTACTCTGGTGCCGGCAACGTGTGGCCCGAGGGCGCACTCGATGAGATCGTTGCCGCCGAGGCGGACCTCGAGGCCCGCTGCGGCAAGAAGCTCGGTGACGATAATGATCCGCTGCTCGTGTCGGTTCGTTCGGGCGCTCCGTTCTCCATGCCCGGTATGATGGACACGGTCCTCAACTTGGGCCTCAATGACGATTCCGTCCAGGGCCTTATCGCGCAGACGCAGAACCCGCGTTTTGCCTGGGATAGCTACCGCCGCTTTATCCAGATGTTTTCCAATGTCGTCATGGGCGTTGACGCCGACCTGTTCGAGAACGCCCTGACCCAGGCCCGTCTGGTCGCCGGCGTTCGCGTCGATTCCGAGCTTTCGGCCGAGGATCTGCAGGAACTCGTCGAGACCTTTAAGGGCATCTTCTCCGAGAACGTCGATGCCTCCCTGTATCCCGAGCTCGAGGTCGCCGATGGCAAGCCCGTTTTCCCGCACGACCCGGAGCTTCAGCTACGCCTTGCAATCCAGGCCGTCTTTGGCAGCTGGATGAACGAGCGTGCCTGCATCTACCGCAAGCAGCATGGCATTTCCGACGACCTCGGCACCGCCGTCAACGTGCAGGCCATGGCCTTTGGCAACAAGGGCGAGACCTCTGCGACCGGCGTCGCCTTTACGCGCAACCCGGCCGACGGCACCAAGGAGTTCTACGGCGATTTTCTGGTTAACGCCCAGGGCGAGGACGTCGTCGCCGGCATCCGCAACACCGAGCCCATTGCCGACCTCAAGACCACCCCGGGCCTCGAGTCCGCAGGTGAGGAGCTCGAGCGCGTGTTCCTGACGCTCGAGGATCATTATCGCGATATGTGCGATATCGAGTTCACCATCGAGCAGGGCAAGCTCTGGATGCTCCAGACCCGCGTGGGCAAGCGCACCGCCACCGCCGCCCTGCGCATCGCTATCGAAATGGTCGAGGAGGGCCTGATCACCCGCGAGGAGGCCGTGAGCCGCATCGATCCCGCGCAGCTCGACCAACTCCTGCACCCGCAGTTTGACGCCTCTAAGAAGTACGAGGCGCTGGCCAGCGGTCTGAACGCCAGCCCCGGTGCCGCTGTGGGCGAGGTCGTGTTCTCGAGCGACGACGCCGTCGCGCGCACCAACGAGGGCCACAAGGTCATTCTGGTTCGTTGGGAGACCAACCCCGACGACCTGAAGGGCATGGTCGCCGCCGAGGGCATCCTGACCAGCCACGGTGGCAAGACGAGCCATGCCGCCGTTATCGCCCGCGGCATGGGTACGCCCTGCGTCTGCGGCGTTGAGCGCTTCCATATCGACGCGGCCGAGAAGGTCGTGCGCATCGAGGGCAGCGACCGCGTGCTGCGCGAGGGCGATGTCATCTCCATCGACGGCACCCAAGGCGTCGTCGTCGACGGCGCCGTCGACCTGGTCTCCGCCGAGCTTACCGGCGACCTGGACACCATCCTGTCCTGGGCCGACGAGATTCGCCTGGACGATACCTGTGGCCATGCCAACCATGTGCGCGTCAACGCCGACAGCCCCGAGGATGCCGCGCTCGCGCTCGAGTTTGGCGCCGAGGCCATTGGCCTGTGCCGCACCGAGCACATGTTCCTGGGCGACCGCAAGAACATCATCCAGAGCTTTATCCTGTCTGACGATGAGGCCGTGAAGCAGCAGGCCCTGGCCGACCTGCTCAAGGTTCAGACCGAGGACTTCCTGGCGATGTTCAAGACCATGTCCGGTCGCGATGTGGTCGTCCGCCTGCTCGATCCGCCGCTTCATGAGTTCCTGGATAATCCTCGCGAGCTCGAGGTCGCCATCACCAAGAAGGAAGCCGCTGGCGCCAGCGAGGAAGAACTTGCCGTCCTGCGCGCCCGCCTGCGTCGTATCGACGGCATGGTCGAGTCGAACCCCATGCTCGGCCTACGCGGCGTGCGCCTGTCCGTTGTCTTTAGCGATCTGCCGCTCATGCAGGTTCGCGCCGTCGCCACGGCTGCTGCCCGTCTTATCAAGGAAGGCGTCGATCCGCGCCCCGAGATCATGGTTCCGCTCGTTTCCATCACGGCCGAGCATGTCCAGACCCGCGAGGTCATCGAGCGCGTGATCGCCGAGGTTTCCGACGAAGAGGGCGTCGAGCTCAATATTCCCGTGGGCACGATGCTCGAGCTGCCGCGCGCCTGCATGGTCGCTGACGAGATCGCCCATCACGCAGACTTCTTCTGCTTTGGCACCAACGACCTCACCCAGACCACCTTCGGCTTCTCCCGCGATGATGCCGAGGCCAAGTTCATCCCGCTGTACATGCACAAGAAGATCTTGAAGGACAACCCCTTCGAGACCATCGACGTGGCGGTGCTCGAGCTCGTGCGTATGGCCGTGGAGAAGGGTCGCGCCACCAACCCCGACATGCACTTTGGCGTGTGCGGCGAGCACGGCGGCGACCCCAAGTCCATCAAGGGCCTGTTTAACGTGGCCGACGTGGACTACGTGTCCTGCTCGCCCTATCGCGTGCCCCTCGCACGCCTGGCTGCCGCTCAGGCCAAGCTCGAGGCCAAGCGTTCCGCCTAATGTTCTGGGTTTAGGCGCCTAACGTAGCCCCCTTCATGCCGCCCGTCTCATTCGTGAGACGGGCGGTTATCATGTGCGGGTTTTGTCTTTTTGTCTGCGTAAAAAAATGTTCTTGCAGCAGAAACCCGCGCGTGTATACTCGAATACGTTTGTTCAACTACGTGCCGGCCAAGGTGGTACGGCACCTCTAGAAGAGTAAGGAATTGCACATGGATTACATCCGCGCAATCGAGCGTCAGCAGATCCGCGAGGACATTCCTCAGGTTCGCGTCGCCGACAACGTCAAGGTTCACTACCGCATTAAGGAAGGCGACCGCGAGCGCATCCAGGTCTTCCAGGGCGACGTCATCCGCATGGCCGGCGCCGGTGCCCGCGAGACCTTCACCGTCCGCAAGATGTCCTTCGGTGTCGGTGTTGAGCGTACCTTCCCGCTTCACAGCCCCAAGATCGCCAAGCTCGAGGTCGTCCGTCATGGTCGCGTCCGTCGTGCCAAGCTGTACTACCTCCGCGACAAGGTGGGCAAGGCTGCTCGCATCCCCGAGAAGCGCTAAGAAGATCGCAGCGTCTGTCCACTCGTTTGGACACAAGGGTCACCTTCGGGTGGCCCTTCTTTTTATCTGATTTGCATGCAAGGAGGGCCTGGTATGGCCAACATGACGAGCTCGGTTTCGGCATCGCAGGTTGCCGGTGAGTTGGCGAGCGCAACGTTTGAGGAGATTCCCGCCCTCGTGGAGCATTATCGCGAGGACCCGCGCCAGCAGGTGATCAAGGCTTGCGAACGCGCTCTCAAACGCCATGCCAAAGAGCTTGCCGAGCGCGAACGCGTCAATGACATGTACGAGCTTATGCATGAGCTTGGCGGCGATGGGGTGGTCGTTGGTGTCGACGAGGTGGGTCGCGGATCGGTGGCCGGTCCTTTGACGGTATGCGCTGTCTGCCTTCCTATGGAGCCGCGCGTCTGGGGCATCAACGATTCCAAAAAGCTCACGCCGGCGCGCCGCGAGTTGCTCTCAGTGAAGATTGCCGAGGTGGCGACGGCGATCGGTTTTTGCCATATCGCGCCTAAGGATATCGATGAGATGGGCATGGCCCGTGCTATCCGTACCGCCGTTGCGGGCGCTGTGGCCGATACGGGGCTCGAGCCCGATTGCGTGCTTATGGATGGCAACCCCTTGGGCGCTGTTCCTAACGAGCGCGATGTGGTGAAGGGCGATGCCAAGATCGCCTGCATCGCCGCGGCGTCCATCATGGCTAAGGTCACGCGTGACGAGATGATGGTCGAGTACGACGCCGAGTATCCCGAGTACCATCTGGCCGAGTCGAAGGGCTATGCAAGCCCCGAGCATATCGAGGCCATTCGCAAACATGGACTTTGTCCACTGCACCGCGTGAGCTTTTGCGGAAACTTTCTGCAGACTGAGCGCCTTTTCTAGGCTAATTGTGGAGACAGGGACCTCTGACGTTTTATAAACCTGCTGGTAGCGGGCCGTATACAGCACCATTGCTGCGTACGGTCCTTTTTTTGACGGCATTTGGTCAGCTTTTGGTTTGCTTCCTGTACTTACCCGCATGAAAGGTGCCCTCATCATCGGGGCAATGCAGCGTGCGGGAAAGGAGACCCCATGAGTGCCGCAAGCAAAAAGAGTAAGACGCAGCAGCTCAAGGAGCGTTGGGAAAACGGCGAGCTCGACTGCGGGGCGATGACGCCCGAGTTTATCAAGGGACTCAGTCCCCGCGAGCTGGGCATGCTTGGCGAGCTGATCACCATCGACTACTTTAACGAGCGCGGCTACACCTTGCTGGAGCAGGGCTATCGTTGCACCGAGGGCGAGGCCGACCTGGTGCTGCTCGATGAGCTCGACGATGTCGTGGTAATGGCCGAGGTCAAGACCAGACGCGTTGCACTGGATTGCAGCACGAGGGTCTTTCCGGAGGAGGCCGTGGACGCCCAAAAGCAACGCCGCTACCGCCGCATCGCAAGTTGCTATCTCATGGAGCATTATCCGCTCAAGGCGATTCGCTTCGATGCCGTGGGTGTCACCATCCGCGGCGGGCATATCGCCGAGATCGAGCATCAGTACAACGCGTTCGATTGGCAGGTGTCGTGATGGCGTTCGAGACGTTTGCCGTTCACGCGGCCTGCATCCGCGGCGTCGAGGCGATTCCCGTCACGGTCGAGGTCTCGCTTGCCGGTGGCGTTCCGGGCATTCAGATGCTCGGTATTCCGAGTATGGAGGTGATGGAGTCACGCGGTCGTATTCGCTGCGCGATGCGCTCCGCCGGGTTCGAGATCCCACGCTCGGGCATTACGGTCAACCTGGCGCCCGGCGATATTCGCAAGACCGGTAGCGGCTTTGATCTGCCCATCGCCATCGCGGTTCTAGCGGCCGATGGACAGATTCCCCGTGACAACCTCGATTGCTGCCTTATCGCCGGCGAGCTCGGCTTGGACGGTACGGTGCTTCCTGTCAAGGGCGAGGTGGCGTTTCAGCTATTGGCTCGCGACATGGGGCTGTCTTTTATCGCCGGCAGGTCCGACCAGCATGTGCCACTCGCGGGCGTGGATTGCGGCTTTATCGATCATCTGTCTCAGCTTGCCCATGGCATGGGCGAGGCGGCTCGGCACTATCTGGATTCCGAGAGCGTCGAGGCGACCTTTGAGCCTGAGCTCGACTATGCCGACGTGCTGGGGCAGGAAGTCGCTAAACGCGGCATGGCGCTTGCGGCGGCAGGAGAACTCGGCTTGCTCATGATCGGGTCTCCGGGATCGGGCAAGACGATGCTCGCTCGCCGTATGACCGGCATCCTGCCCGAGCTTTCCGTTGAGGATCAGCAGGAGGCACTGTGCATCCATTCGGTTTTGGGTGAGAACATTGATGGCTTGTTGGCGGGGCATCGCCCCTTCCGCAGTCCCCACCACAGTATTTCGACCGCAGGCCTTATCGGCGGCGGGCGCCCGGTGCACCCGGGTGAGATCAGCCTTGCTCATGGCGGCGTGCTCTTTTTGGACGAGCTTGCCGAGTTTCCCACTGGCGTGCTGCAGACGCTGCGTCAGCCCATCGAGCGCGGCTACGTGAGGATCGTACGCGTCGACGGGGCTTTTACCTTCCCGTCGCGCTTTCAGCTGCTGGCTGCGAGCAATCCCTGCCCCTGCGGCTTTTTGGGCGATCGCGAGGTACCGTGTCGCTGCTCGGCGGCGATGGTCGAGCGCTATCGGTCTAAACTGCGCGGTCCCTTGGCCGACCGTATCGACATGATGATCGATGTGACCCGTCCCGACCCTCAAGTGATTATCGAGGGCGCGGAGGGTATGTCGTCGGCCGAGTTACGTGACTATGTTGTACGCGGTCGCGCCTTTCGCGCCTGGCGCGAGTCCCGTATGGACGATGCGGATGCCGAGGCCGAGGATGACGAGACACGGTCCATTGACGGCGTCGTTTCGACCTTTGAGCTCGATGATGCGGCGGAGAAGTGTGTACTCGGCCTGTCCAAACGCACGCATCTCACGGGCCGCGGCATCGTACGCCTGGTGCGTATCGCGCGTACAATCGCTGACGTCGCCGAGAGCGAGCAAGTGACGCAGGACCACGTGCTCGAGGCGGCGATGTACCAGGGAAGGAGGGACCAATGATAGCTGAGGGGACCTTCGAGCTGCATCCAGGTGATGCGTTGTATCCCGAGAGCGTTTTGGAGCTATCTGATGTACCCCAGACGCTCTATGTGCGCGGCAACCCCGAGGTGCTTTCGACGCCCGCGCTCTCCGTCATCGGCGCGCGCAAGGCCTCGCCGTATGGTCTTGCCGTGGCAGAGCTTGCGGCGAAGGTGGCAGTCGAGGCGGGAGTGACGGTTGTTTCGGGCGGCGCGGTCGGTTGTGACCAGGCCTCGGGTTGGGCTGCGGTCAACGCCGGCGGCAAACACGTCGTGGTGCTGGGGACGGGCGCCGACGTGGTCTACCCGCGTTCGAGCGCGGGGCTTATTACGCGCACGCTCGATACGGGTGGCGCGGTCGTGTCGATCTCTCCGTGGGGCATGGGTCCGCGCAAGTTTGCCTTTCCGCGCCGCAATCGCGTGATCGCGGCCCTGTCGCAAGCCCTCTTTGTATCCGAGGCGGGTATGCCTTCTGGGACGTTTTCTACAGCCGAGGCTGCTATGGATTTGGGGCGCGAACTTCTTGCCGTGCCGGGGTCGATCCTATCGCCCGAGTCGCGTGGCACGAATTACCTCATTGCGAACGGTGCCTGCTGCATCGTCGACGAGGAATCTATCGAGATGGCTATCTCACGCATCTACGGAACCCTGCGCTACTCGCGCCCCGATGCTCCCGGCATTGCCGACCTGGATCCAACGCAGCAGACCGTGATGCATGCGCTCATCGCCTCTCCGCTCAAGGTCGACGACATCGCGGCGCTCGTCTCGCTCGATGCTGTCGGCGTACTCAAACTCTTGGGTTCGCTTGAACTCGAGGGCCTTATCGAGCGCATGATGGATGGAAGGTATGCGCCCTCCAAGTTTGCCCTTCACGCCCAGACACCCTTCGGTCACAATGGAAAACGTGTCAATTAGAAAGGTGTTTACAGATGCAGTTCGATCAGGTGACGGTTATCGGTGGCGGTCTGGCGGGTTCGGAGTGCGCGATCCAGCTGGCAGATCGCGGGTTTGCCGTAAAGCTGTGCGAGATGCGCCCCCAGGTGAGCTCCCCGGCCCACCATACCGATCACCTGGCAGAGCTCGTCTGCTCCAATTCGTTTAAGTCGACCCGTCCGGATTCCGCGGCTGGTTTGCTGAAGGCCGAGCTTGAGCGCATGGGTTCAGTCCTGCTCGATTGCGCCCATCGCGCGGCTGTTCCCGCCGGTGGCGCCTTGGCGGTCGACCGCGTCAAGTTTTCCGAGCTTGTCGAGGCCGAGGTTGCCGCTCGTCCCAATATCGAGGTCGTGCACGGCGAGGTCACGCAGATTCCCGAGGGTCACGTGGTCATTGCCGCGGGTCCGCTGTGTTCACCGGCGCTGAGCGAAGAGGTTATGAAGCTCGTCGGTGGCGATGCCCTGGCATTCTTTGATGCGGCGGCGCCGATCGTCGATGCCTCCACGCTCGATGTGGACGTGCTGTTCTCGCAGTCGCGCTACGAGGAGCAGGGGAGCGGCGACTATCTCAACGCTCCGCTCAACAAGGAGGAGTACGAGGCCTTTATCGAGGCGCTTACCACGGCCGACCGCGTGGTGCTCAAAGACTTTGAGGGCGGCGATCTGTTCCAAGCCTGCCAGCCTGCCGAGGAAGTTGCGCGCACCGGCAAGGACGCCATTCGCTTTGGCGCCATGAAGCCCGTCGGCCTCACCGACCCGCGTACCGGACGTCGCCCCTGGGCGGCGATTCAGCTGCGTGCCGAGAACAAGGAGAAGACCGCCTATAACCTGGTGGGCTTCCAGACCAACTTGACCTTTGGCGAGCAGAAGCGCGTCTTCCATATGGTGCCGGGCCTGGAGAACGCTGAGTTCTTCCGCTACGGTGTCATGCACCGCAATACCTTTGTCGACGCCCCTCACGTGCTCGATAGCACCTTTGCCGTGCCCGGTACCGGCGTGCGTCTGGCCGGTCAGATCACCGGCACCGAGGGGTACATGGAAGCCGTGGCGACAGGTCTGCTCGCGGCGCTCAACACCTATGCCGAGGCTATCGGTGCCGCGGGCGTCGAGTTGCCGCGTGTGGGCGCCCTGGGTGCGCTCGTGGGCTATGCGACCGATCCTGCCACCGTGGGCTATCAGCCTATGCATGTCAACTTTGGCCTGGTGCCGCCACTCGAGGATGGTAAGCGCCGCAGCAAACGCGACCGCTATCAGGCTTATGCGGATCGCGCCCTCGAGGCCCTTGATGCCTACTTGGCCACGCGCTCCGACTTGTTTGGAGGCGACCGGTCATAGCCTTTGACCTGTACGACACCGTCGACTCGTTTATCGCCTATATCGCACGTGTTGAGGGACTTTCTCCCAACACGGTGACGGCCTATGGCTCGAGGCTGGAGCGCTTTGCTGTCTGGTGCGAGCGCGAGAATATTGATGCTTTCGCTGCCGACGTGCGCACCATTCGTCGCTATCTTGCCGAGCTTTCGCGTGAGCAGGTGGCTCCCCGAACGCTTGCGGCGCACCTGTCGGCTATTCGATCTCTCTATCGCTGGATGGCTGCCGAGGGGATTGTCGAGGGCGATGCGGTCTCGGCGATCGCATCGCCCAAGCTGCCACGTGACCTGCCGGGCGTCCTTACGACCCAGCAGGTTGAGGCGCTGCTCAAGACGCCTGATACCTCGACGCCCGCGGGACTGCGCGATGCGGCGATGCTTGAGTTGCTCTATGCCTCCGGCGCGCGAATCTCGGAGCTCGCGGCGCTCAACGTGGAGTCTATTGGTTGGTCCGAGCGAACGCTGCGACTTTGGGGCAAGGGGAGCAAAGAACGTATTGTCCCTCTGTATCGTCGCGCACTCGAGGCGACGCGTCTCTATATTGAGGAGGGGAGGCCGGAGTTGCTCGCTCAGGCAAAGCGCCGTGACCCCGCTACCGGGCCGCATCCGCTGCTTATATCGGCGCGCGGCAATCGCATGAGTGCCGCCATGCTCAGGCGGCGGTTCCATACGCTGGCGACGCTCGCCGGCATTCCGGCCGACATCGCCCCGCATGCGATGCGCCATACCTTTGCGACCGACTTGCTCGAGGGCGGTGCGGACCTGCGCTCGGTTCAAGAGCTGCTGGGCCATGCGAGCCTGTCCACGACGCAGATTTACACACATCTCACACCCGATCGGCTCAAACGTGCCGTGGCTCAAGCCCATCCCCGCGGCGAATAGTGGTTGGGACGTCCCGCGCCGCACCGAGGTGTGTGGTTTTGATTGCGGGTTGGCAGGAAGAAGCATTCCTGCTATCATTCATCGGGTTGCTTCACGGCAACATGTTTTTATCACGCACGCGCGGCTACTTCATACCGTGGTGCCCGGGCTTTGGTAGCACATGTCCGGGTTGGTTTTGGAGGATGACCCCGCGCGGAGGCAAACCACAGGAGGTTTAACATGGCTACCAAGATTAATATCCGCACCCTGCTCGAGGCCGGCTGCCACTTCGGTCACCAGACCCGTCGCTGGAACCCTAAGATGAAGCCGTTCATCTTCGGTGAGCGCAACGGCATCTACATCCTCGACCTCAAGCAGACCATCCTCGACGCCGACCAGGCCTACACCTTCGTCAAGAACGTCGCCAAGGGTGGCAACGTGCTGTTCGTCGGCACCAAGAAGCAGGCTCAGGAGGCCGTCAAGAACGCTGCTGAGCGCGCCAACATGCCCTACATCAACCAGCGTTGGCTCGGCGGTATGCTGACCAACTTTGTCACCATCCGCTCCCGCATCAACCGCATGGAGGAGCTCGAGGCCATGGTCGAGGACGGCCGCATGGCTGTTCTGCCCAAGAAGGAGCAGGCTGTTCTCGGCAAGGAGCTCACCAAGCTCCAGACCAACCTCGGTGGCGCTCGCGACATGAAGGGTCTGCCCCAGGCTCTCTTCGTCATCGACACCAAGCGCGAGGAGAACGCCATCAAGGAGGCTCAGCGCCTGAACATCCCCGTCGTCGCTCTGATCGACACCAACTCCGATCCCGACGAGGTCGAGTACGGCATCCCCTGCAACGATGACGCTATCTCCGCTGTCACCCTTATGTGCGAGCTCATGGCTGACGCCTGCCTCGCTGGCTCCGGCAAGGAGCAGGTCTCCGAGGCCGAGATGGCCGCTGAGCCCAAGGCCGAGTAAATCAGTCTTAGTTAATTCTTTTTCATCTCTTTGAAAGGAACCACAATGGCCCAGATTACCGCCGCTATGGTCAAGCAGCTCCGCGAGATGACCGACTCCCCGATGATGGAGTGCAAGAAGGCTCTCGTTGAGGCTGACGGCGACATGGACGCTGCTGTCGACGTTCTGCGCAAAAATGGCCTCGCCAAGGCTGCCAAGAAGGCTGGCCGTGAGACCAACGAGGGCGCTGTCGCCGCGTTCGTCTCCGAGGATGGCAAGACCGGCGCTCTGCTCGAGCTCTCCTGCGAGACCGACTTCGTTGGCTCCAACGCCAAGTTCACCGGCTTTGCTTCCAAGGTCGCTGAGGTTGTCGCTACCACCGAGCCTGCTGACGTCGACGCTCTGCTCGAGAAGCCGATGGGCGAGGAGACTGTTTCCTCCGAGCTCACCGAGATGATTCACATCATGGGCGAGAACATGAAGATCTCCCGCTTCGCTGCCCGCAAGGCTGAGAACGGCGCGCTTGCTTCTTACATCCACATGGGTGGTAAGATCGGCGTCCTCGTCGAGTTTGCTTTCGAGAAGGCCGAGACCGCTCAGGCTGAGTCCTTCAAGACCTTCGCTCACGACGTTGCCCTTCAGGTTGCCGCCGTCGCCCCGATCTGCGCTACCCGCGATCAGGTTCCGGCCGAGACCGTCGAGCACGAGAAGCAGATCTACATGGCTCAGGCTGCCGAGTCCGGCAAGCCCGAGGCCATTCAGGAGAAGATGGCTGTCGGCCGTCTGGAGAAGTTCTACAAGCAGTCCGTGCTCACCGAGCAGGAGTTCATCAAGGACAGCTCCCTCACTATCAAGAAGTACGCTGAGCAGGTCTCCAAGGAGCTCGGCGACACCATTACCGTCGTTGCCTTTGACCGTCTGGTCCGTGGCGAGTAAATAAGCTCTTGTAGCTGGTAATGAGCAGGCTGTGGGTTTTACTCACAGCCTGCTTTTTCATGGCTCTTCTTAGAGCCTTTGATAGAATGTTGAGAGTTCAATCTAAAGGAGGATCGCTTTGTCCGACATCCGATATAAACGCGTGCTTCTTAAGCTTTCTGGCGAAGCACTGATGGGCGACGGCCAATATGGCATCGACCCCAAGGTTACCGACCATCTTGCCAAGCAGGTCAAGGAGCTGCTCGCCGTTGGTCATGAGGTCGGCGTCGTTGTCGGCGGCGGCAATATTTTCCGCGGCATGGCCGGCGCTGCCGGTGGCATGGAGCGTGCTCAGGCCGACTACATGGGCATGCTGGCAACCGTTATGAACGCGCTCGCCCTGCAGGATGCCTTCGAGCATAATGATGTTCCCTGCCGCGTGATGAGCGCTATCCAGATGAACGAGATCTGCGAGCCCTATATTCGCCGTCGCGCCATCAACCACCTTTCCAAGGGCAACGTCGTTATTTTTGCCGCCGGTTCGGGCAATCCGTACTTTACGACCGACACCGCCGCGGCTCTTCGTGCGTGTGAGATCGGCGCCGAGATTCTGATTAAAGCCACCAAGGTTGACGGCATCTACGATAAGGATCCCGTCAAGTGCGCTGATGCCGTCCGTTTTGACAAGATTACCTATCACGAGGTTCTCGTCCGCGGTCTGCAGGTTATGGATTCCACGGCTACGGCACTGTGCCAGGACAACCGTATGCCGATTTTGGTCCTCAACATCGATGGCGAGGACACCGTCAAGCGCGCGCTTTCGGGTGAGCCCGTCGGCACGCTCGTCTATCAGGAGGATTAAGCATGGCAGAGAACATCACCGCCCATATGGACAAGTCGCTCGAGTCCCTCAAGCATAACTTCTCCAAGGTTCGTACCGGCCGCGCCAATGCCAACATTCTGTCCGACATCACCGTCGATTATTACGGTGTTCCCACGCCGGTCACGCAGGTTGCCGCCGTCAAGACCCCCGAGGCCCACATGCTGCTCATCGAGCCGTGGGACAAGGCGCTCATCAATGCTATCGTCAAGGCCATCGGCGCCTCCGACCTGGGCATTACCCCTAACTCCGATGGCACCGTCGTGCGTCTGCCTTTCCCGGCTCCCACGGAGGAGCGTCGTCGCGAGCTCGTCAAGGAGTGCCGCGAGTACGCCGAGCAGGCCAAGGTCTCCATCCGCAACATCCGTCGCGACTTTAACAACAAGCTCGAGCGCGACGAGGAGCTCACCGAGGACGATGTCCGCCGCGAGCAGGCCAAGGTCCAGAAGCATACCGACGAGTATGTTGCCAAGGTCGAGGAGCTTCTGAAGGAAAAAGAAGCCGAGGTCATGGAGATCTAAGGTGCAATACGACGAGCATAAACTGGTCGAGTACTTTGCCGACGCCCCTGCGGGCGTCGGTTTTTCCGACCTTGACCTCAATAACATTCCGCACCATATCTCGTGCATCATGGATGGCAACGGTCGTTGGGCCACGTCACGCGGTCTTGCCCGCACCGAGGGCCATAAGGCCGGCATCGTCTCCCTGCGCGAGATCATTACCGCCTGCGTGCGCTTGGGCGTCGACGTGCTTTCGGCCTACGCGTTTTCTACCGAAAACTGGAATCGCCCGCAGCACGAGGTCAACGTCTTGATGCACCTCTTTGCCAAGACATTTGTCGATGAGTTGCCCCTGCTCAAGCGTGAGAACGTGCGTGTTGTCTTTTTGGGTGACATTTCCGCACTGCCCAAAAAGACGCGTGACGTCTTTGAACGTGGTCTTGCCGAGTGCGCTGACCATACTGGCATGACGCTGGCGCTGGCCGTTAACTATGGCGCCCGTGCCGAGATCACCCGCGCCGCCCGTCAGATCGCACTCGACGCTGCCGCCGGTAAGATCGATCCCGCTGCAATTGATGACGATACGGTGGCTTCCCACCTCTATACCGCCGGTCTTCCCGATCCTGAGCTTGTGATTCGCACCTCTGGTGAGCTGCGCCTTTCGAACTATCTGCTGTGGCAGGTGGCTTATTCCGAGTTCTACGTCACCGATACCTATTGGCCCGACTTTGATCGTTGGGGCCTTGTCGACGCCATTTTGGCCTATCAGGGCCGTGACCGTAGGTTTGGTGGTCTGAGCAAGACCGAGGAGGCTTAATCGTGTCCGATCGTCCCAAGGCAACTGCTCCCAAGACATCTGAGCGCAAGGCTGTCACTGCGGGAGCGCCCGCAGCGAAGAATGGCACCGGTTCGTGGCTTGCGGGCTTTATTACCCGTGCCGCCGCCGGTATCGTTTATGCCGTTGTCTTTATCCTGTGCCTGGTTTTGGGTATCGTGCCCACGGCCATCTTTGTTTCTGTCATGAGCGGTCTGTGCTGCTATGAGTTTTTCCGTATGACAAGGCTCGATGGCAAGATGGCTAACGAGCGCATGGGTATCGCTGCCGCCGTACTCTTTCCGCTGTCGGCGTTGGGCGATTCGATGTTGCTGAATGCCCTGCTTTTT
The DNA here is from genome assembly GCA_900542965.1 of uncultured Collinsella sp. GTDB lineage: Bacteria > Actinomycetota > Coriobacteriia > Coriobacteriales > Coriobacteriaceae > Collinsella. Next base: position 40,094 of record UQPY01000001.1, on the reverse strand, counting down.
GCCCTGATGCTCGCTGTGGGCATTTGGTATGTCTGGTCGCCGCGTACCCGCATCTCTGATGTGGCCGTGACGCTCATGGGCCCCATCTACACTGGCTTTATGCTGTCGGCTATCGTGCTGCTGCGCGATGCCGTGCCCGGTTTTGCCGGTGCCCTGCTTTCAGTGGGCGTTTGCGCGTCCCTTTGGGTCTCCGATTCGTTTGCCTACATCGTGGGCAGCCGTATCGGCAAGCACAAGATGGTTCCCAAGATCTCTCCCAAAAAGAGCTGGGAGGGGTTTGCCGGCGGCATCCTGGGCTCGGTTTTGATTTGGCTCATCCTGTGGGCGACGCATTTCTACAAGCTCAGCCTGCCCTATGCGCTGCTGTGCGGCGTGGTCGTGTCCATTCTGGGCGTTATCGGCGACCTTATCGAGTCGCGCATCAAGCGCGGTGTGGGCGTCAAGGATTCCGGCAACCTTATCCCGGGCCACGGCGGCATGCTCGATCGTAGCGACTCGCTTATCTTCGGCTGCATCACCGCGCAGCTGTTGCTGATGATCGGAGGCGTGCTGTAATGTCCTTCCAGACGACGTATGGCCCCGATGGACGCCTTCGCGTTGCCATCTTGGGTTGTACGGGCTCTATCGGCACCCAGGCGCTCGATGTGTGCCGCCAGCATGCCGATCGCCTGCAGGTGACGGCGCTGTCCGTTAACTCCAGTACCTCCGAGCTCGTTGCCGCTGCCCGCGAGTTCTCGGTTCCGGCGGTTGCCGTGGCCGATGTCGATCATGGCGATGACGCCGTGCTGCAGGAGTTGCCCGAGGGAACGAAGCTCGGCGTTGGCGCGCAGGCGGTTTGCGAGCTCGCGTGTCGCGACGATGTCGACTGCGTGCTTGTCGCTATTGTGGGCGCCGCCGGTCTCGAGGCGAGCCATGCGGCCTTGACCTCGAATAAGCGCCTTGCCCTTGCCAACAAGGAGTCCCTCGTCGTCGGTGGCGACTTGCTTATGCCGTTGGCGCAACCGGGCCAGCTTATTCCAGTCGACTCTGAGCACTCCGCCATTTACCAGTGCTATCTGGGGGAGAACCCGCGCGAGGCTCATTGTATTTGGCTCACCTGCTCGGGTGGTCCGTTCTTTGGCCGCACGCGCGACGAGCTCGATCGCGTGACGCGTGCCGATGCCCTCGCGCATCCCACGTGGGCCATGGGTGCCAAGATCACCATTGACTCCGCCACCCTCATGAACAAGGGCCTGGAGCGCATTGAGGCCATGCATCTGTTTAACTGCGACCTCGATTTCATTAACGTGGTCGTGCAGCGTCAGTCCAAGATTCACTCTATGGTCGAGTTCGCCGACGGTTCCGTGATGGCGCATCTCGGTGCTTCCGACATGCGTATTCCCATCCAGTTCGCGTTCTCGTATCCCGAGCGTTGGGATACCCCGGCGCCTCGTATCGATTTCCGCGAGCTGGGGCAGCTCACGTTTGATGCTGCCGACATGGATACCTTCCGCTGTCTGGCACTGGCCGAGCGTGCCGGCAAGACGGGTGGCACCATGCCGTGCGTGCTCAATGCCGCCAACGAGGTCGCCGTCGATGCCTTCCTGCACGACGACTGCAGCTTTACCGATATCGATCGCATTGTGGAATCCTGCATGGATGCCCACGATATGCAGGCGGTCGATTCGTTTGAGCAGCTTCGCGACATCGATGCGTGGGCGCGTGAAAAGGCTGCGCAGGTACTCGCCGCAACCCGTTCCTAACCCATAAGGATTGCTTTTTCGTTTTATGGATACTGTTCTGAGCGTTCTATCATCGGTCTTTTGGGGCCTGCTGATGCTTTCCGTCCTCGTGTTTTTGCACGAGGGCGGCCACTTTTTGGCGGCGCGTGTCTGCGGTGTCCGTGTGACCGAGTTCTTTTTGGGCCTGCCGTGCCGCTTTGACATCCATTACACGTCGCGTCGCATTGGAACCAAGTTTGGCGTGACCCCGCTGCTGCTGGGTGGCTACGCTGCCATCTGCGGTATGGATCCGACCGACGTCTCGTGTGCCGATCGCGTGCTCGCGGCTATCTATCGTCATGGTCGCGTGGCCGTGGCCGACCTTGCCGCCGAGCTCGAGCTATCCGAGGAGGATGTGCTCGAGGCATGCGCCCTGTTGCTGGGCTGGGGCTCCATCGCTCCCTGGTATGAAGATGGAGAAAAACCTTCGCCCAGTTACTATCCCACCAAGTACCAGACCCTGCCGCGAGACGCGGCGGGTTACACCACCTTTGACGGCCGTCGTTTCGATCGCGAACATTCAACTGCCGAGGGCGATGTATGGGAGCTGCCGTGCGGCGAGGCCGAATTCCTTGCACGCGAGCGCTCGCACACCTATTTGGGCCAGGGCTTTGTCAAGCGTGCCTTTATGCTGCTTGCGGGCATTATCGTCAATATCCTGACGGGCTTTTTGCTCCTTATGAGCATCTATTCCATCGCAGGTGTCACGGTGCCGGTGGATACCAATGTGATCGGCCAGGTTGACGATGGCTCGATTGCCGCCGCGGCGGGAATCGAGGGCGGCGACGCGATCCTTTCGGTCGACGGAGTATCGTGCTCTACCTGGATGGACGTATACGATGCCATCGGCAAGGCTGCCGGTAAGGACGATATCGCCATCGAGTATGAGCGTGACGGCAAGCAGCATTCGACCACGGTTGCACTCAAAGAGGACGAGCGCCTCGGTGTGTATGCCTCTACGCAGGTGGTCCGTTTAGACCCCATCACGTCGGCTCGTCTGTCCTTCTCCTATGTCGTGCAGACAGCGGAGGGCGTGATGCGCCTTCTCCAGCCGCAGCATACGATGGAGATTCTCGATCAGTCCTCTTCGATCGTGGGTATTAGCGTTATGTCCTCACAGGCTGCTGCTGCCGGCCCTGCCACGTTCCTTTCGTTTGCCGCCCTCATTTCGTTCTCGCTTGGCTTTATGAACCTGCTGCCCATCCCGCCGCTCGATGGCGGTAAGCTGGTCATTGAGATCATTCAAAAGATTGCGGGCCGCGAGCTTCCGCTCAAGGTCCAGACGATTGTGAGCTATGTGGGCATCGCGCTCTTTGCGCTGCTGTTTGTCTATATGCTTCGTTCCGACATCCTTCGATTTATTCTGTAGGGGAGTGGTTGGATTGTCTTTATCCCATCCTTTGCCTCGCGAGCTGACGCGTCCCGTGCATGTGGGCGGCGTGCAGATCGGTGGCGGCGCGCCGGTGGTGGTCCAGTCCATGACCTGCACCGATACCGCTGATGCCCAGGCAACGCTTGCGCAAGTGCGTGCTTTGGCACAGGCTGGCTGCGATATCGTGCGCGTGAGTGTGCCCACCGAGGCCGCGCTCGAGGGTTTCCGCACCATCTGTGCCGAGTCTCCGGTGCCGATTGTCGCCGATATCCACTTTAACCATAAGCTCGCCATTGGTGCCGTTGGGGCTGGTGCTGCCAAGCTGCGCATCAATCCCGGCAATATCGGCGATTGGGCTAAGGTCGATGCCGTCATCGACGCTGCCGGCGCTGCGGGCTGTGCGATTCGCATCGGCGTCAACGCCGGCTCGCTTGAGCAGGATATCGCCGAGCGCGACGACCTCACGCAGCCCGAGAAGCTCGTGATGTCGAGCGAACGCTTTGTGCGGCATTTTGAGGACCGTGGGTTTACCAACATCGTGCTTTCCGCCAAGGCCCATAGCGTACAGACGACGCTTGATACCTATCGCGCTCTGTCGCGCGAGATACCGCATGTTCCGCTTCACCTGGGCGTGACGGAGGCGGGTACCAAGCTCCAGGGCACCATCAAGAGCTCTGTAGGCTTGGGTATCTTGCTTTCCGAAGGCATCGGTGACACCATGCGTGTGTCGCTCACGGCCGATCCGGTCGAGGAGCCGCCGGTCGCCTGGGGTATCCTGCAGTCCCTGGGCCTGCGTCGCCGTGGTCCCGAGATTGTCTCGTGCCCCACGTGCGCCCGCTGCCAGGTTAACCTGATTCCTATCGCTGAGGAAGTAACCGAGCGGCTTAAGAACTATGCCGCGCCGCTTTCGATTGCCGTCATGGGATGTGCCGTTAATGGCCCCGGTGAGGCTTCTGATGCCGACCTGGGCGTTGCTTGCGGACGTGGTCAGGCCCTGCTCTTTTCGCATGGCCAGATCATTGGTAAAGTAGCTGAGGATCAAATTGTCGACGCGCTTATGGCCGAGGTCGACAAGCTTATTGAGGAGAAATAAATGACCCGAGCAATGTATATGTCTAAGCTCTATGCGCCGACGCTCAAAGAGGATCCGGCCGACGCCGAGCTTGCGAGCCATCGCCTGCTGCTCCGTGCCGGCATGATTCGCAAGGAGGCCGCCGGCCTGTATTCCTATCTACCGCTCGCTTGGCGCTCGATTCGCAAGATCGAGAACATCGTGCGCGACGAGATGGACGCCGCCGGCGCCCAGGAGCTCATGATGCCCATTATGGTCGATGCTGAGCTGTGGCGTGAGTCCGGCCGTATCGATGCCTATGGCAAGGAGCTCGTGCGCTTTGACGACCGTCATGGTCGCGAGTTTGTGCTGGGCCCCACGCATGAGGAGACCGTCACGGCCCTGGTGCGCAACGAGCTGCGCTCCTATAAGCAGCTGCCCGTCAACCTGTACCACATTCAGGATAAGTTCCGCGATGAGTTCCGTCCCCGCTTTGGCCTGATGCGCGGCCGTGAGTTCATCATGAAGGACGCTTACAGCTTCTCTGCCACTCAGGAGAGTCTGCAGGAGGAGTACGACAAGATGAAGCAGGCCTACGCCAACATCTGCGAGCGCTGCTATATCAAGGCTTTGCCCGTTGTCGCCGACTCCGGCGAGATCGGCGGCGACACCTCCGTCGAGTACATGGCTCTTGCCGACGCCGGCGAGGCCTCGCTCGTTTACTGCGACGATTGCGGCTTTGCTGCCGATGACGAGGCTGCAAGCACCAAGGTCGTTGTGACCGAGGGCCCCGGCGACGGTACACTCACCAAGGTCGAGACTCCGGGTATGGGCACCATCGAGGCCGTCGCCAAGTTCTTCGGCTTCCCCGAGAACGGCACGCGCAAGTCGCTGGCATTGATCGACTCCGAGGGCAAGCCGGTCGTGGCCATTGTCCCGGGCGACCACGAGCTCAATGACTGCAAGGCCGAGCATGTCTTTGGCAAGGGCTATCGTATGATGACCGACGAGGAGCTTCAGGCGAACGGTCTGCACAAGGGCTTTATCGGACCGGTCAACCTGCCCGAGGGCATCCGTCTGGTGTGCGACGAGAGCCTTCGCGAGTCCAAGCAGTGGGCCTGCGGTGCCAACGAGGTCGATTATCACTTTATCGGTGCCTGCCCCGAGCGCGACTTTACCGTCGACGAGTGGGCCGACCTGGTCACCGTCGTTGCCGGCGATCCCTGCCCGCACTGCGGCAAGCCGCTCTCTGCTGCTCGCGGCATCGAGGTTTCCCAGGTCTTCCAGCTGGGCACCAAGTACTCCGAGGCCATGGGTGCCACCTTTATGGACGAGGACGGCAAGGAGAAGCCGCTTATCATGGGTTGCTACGGCGTTGGTGTGTCCCGTTCGCTCGCTGCCGTCGTGGAGCAGCACAACGACGAGCACGGTATCGTCTGGCCGGTCTCCGTTGCCCCGTACGAGGTTGCGGTGATTCCGCTCGACCCCAAGAAGGAGGAGTGCGCTACCGTCTGCGAGCAGATCGTTGATGGCCTGTGCGCCGAGGGTATTGAGGTCGTCGTCGATGATCGTGACGAGCGTCCCGGATTTAAGTTTGCCGACAACGACCTTATGGGCTTCCCGTATCAGGTTGTTCTGGGTAAGCGCGGCCTTAAGAATGGCACCGTCGAGCTCAAGGACCGTGCTACCGGCGAGCGTGAGGACGTGGCGATCGACGAGGTTGTCACCAAGGTTGCCGAGCTTGTGAAGGCGGCCCGTCGTTAATCTACGATTTCGCTTGTAGTTTGATATACGGGACGGCCCCGCATTTCTCCAGATAGGGGAGATGCGGGGCCGTCCTTTTATCTTCTCGACGTACTCAATCGCTAAAAGGAAACCCCACAGCCCATGCGAGCTGCGGGGTTTCCTTAGTGCCTCCGATGCGAATTAATCGCTCAGATATTACTGATAATCGACGACGTCGATCCAGTTCTTCAGGAACTCATCGTTCACGTTGCGCTTACGAGCGAGCTCGGAAGCGGCGACGATGCTCGTCCACTGACGCACGACCTGCATGGGCATGTCGGCGCGGTCGCAGTAGAGCTCCAGATAAGCCTCGGCCTGGTCCTTGCTGTTGAGGGCAAAGAGCAGGTAGGTGGTGGCAACGTCGGCAGCAGGGGAGCCCTGGGTGGCGTGTGCCCAGTCGCAGACGTACAGCTGGCCGTCGTCGCCGACGATGACGTTGGAGGGGTTGAAGTCGCCGTGGCAGACCTTGAACTCCTTGGTCATGCCGTCCAGACGCTCCTGAAGGTTGTAGCGCGTGGTGGCATTGAGCTGATCAAGGCTGTCGATCATACGGGCGAACTTGTCGCGCTGACGGTTGAGCAGCGGGGAGGTGTAGCCGTGGATCTCGATCTGGAGGTCGACGAACATCTCGAGGTACTCACCAAAGCGCTGGGGCTCGGCAGTCATCTTCTCGGCAAGGGTGGTGCCCGGAACCTTCTCGGTCACGAGCGCCCAGCCGTTGGCGTTCTCGAGCTGGGAAACCTCGAGAGCCTTGGGGCTGCGGATGCCGCACTCATTGATGCGGGCAAGATTCAAAGCCTCGTTGAACACGTCGGAGACAGGCTTGGTCTCGTTAAAGACCTTGACGATCTTGTCGCCCAGGTCGTAAACGACCTTGTTGCCACGGCGGACGAGCTCGGTCTTGGAATCGGGTAGCAGCATGGTTGCATCCTTTCAACGATGCGATAGAAGCGACGGCGGGGGTGTGTGAAACACCCGTGCACCCCCGCCGCAAAAAACCGTGCTAAAAACTAGCAGACGGCGTAGTCCTGGGGCTCGCGGCCGTAGTAGGCGTCCAGGTAGAGCTCCTTGATCTCGCTCATGAGCGGGTAGCGCGGGTTAGCGCCGGTGCACTGGTCGTTGAATGCCTGCTCGGTCATCTCGTCGAGGGTGTCGAGGAAGTACTGCTCGTCAACACCGTAGTCGGCGATGGTCTTCTTGACACCGATGAAGTCCTTGAGCTCCTCGAGCTTCGTGATGAAGTTCTCGAAGACCTCCTTGTCGTCCTTGCCCTCGATGCCGCAGTACTTGGCCATCTCGGCGTAGTTGTGCAGCGCGTTGGGGTAAGGATACTGGGAGAAGGTACCCATCTTGACGGGAGCCTCGGCGGCGTTGTAGCGCATGACGCGGGTCAGGATGACAGCGTTTGCGAGGCCGTGGGGCAGGTGATGGAAAGCGCCGAGCTTGTGGGCCATGGAGTGGTTGAGGCCCAGGAAGGCGTTGGCGAAGGCCATACCGGCCATGCAGGAGGCGTTGTGCATCTCCTCGCGGGCGTGCGGGTCCTTGGCGCCGTTCGTGAAGCTGGAGGGCAGGTTCTCGAAGACGAGCTTGGCAGCGCGCACGGAGAGGCCCTTGGTGTAGTCGGTAACCATGATGGAGACGTAGGACTCGATGGCGTGGGTCATGACGTCGATGCCGGAGGCAGCGGTCAAGCCGCGCGGGGCGGTCATGCAGTTGTCGGCGTCGACGATAGCCATGTTGGGGAGCAGCGCGTAGTCGGCGAGCGGCCACTTGATGCCGGTCTCCTTGTCGGTGATGATGGCGAACGGCGTGCACTCGGAGCCGGTACCCGAAGAGGTCGGGACGGCGACGAAGTAGGCCTTCTTGCCCATCTCGGGGAAGGTGAAGATACGCTTGCGGATGTCCATGAAGTCCATGGCCATGTCCTCAAACTTGCACTCGGGGTGCTCGTACATCATCCACATGATCTTGCCGGCGTCCATAGCGGAGCCACCGCCGACGGCGATGATGACGTCCGGCTCAAAGAGAGCCATCTGCTTGGCGCCGCGACGTGCGCACTGCAGCGACGGATCGGGCTCGACGTCGTAGAAGCAGTCGTGGGCGATGCCCATCTCGTCGAGCTTGGCCTCGATGGCGCGGGTGTTGCCATTCTTGAAGAGGAACTGGTCGGTGACGATGAAGGCGCGCTTCTTGCCCATGACGTTGCCCAGCTCGTCGAGGGCGACGGGCGTGGAACCCTTCTTGAAGTAGACCTTCTCGGGAGCGCGGAACCACAGCATGTTCTCACGGCGCTCGGCCACAGTCTTAACGTTGATCAAGTGCTTCACCCCAACGTTCTCGGAGACGGAGTTGCCGCCCCAGGAGCCGCAGCCCAGGGTCAGAGACGGCTTCATGCCAAAGTTGTACAGGTCACCGATGCCGCCGTGCGAGGACGGGGTGTTGATGACGATACGGCAGGCCTTCATGACGTGCTCGAACAGGCTGATCTTCTCGGCCTGGGCGGGGTGCACGTACAGAGAGGCGGTGTGGCCCGGGCCACCGGCGAGCACCAGGTGCTCGGCCTTGTCGACGGCCTCCTGGAAGTCCTTGGCGTGGTACATGGCCAGGACCGGGGAGAGCTTCTCGTGGGAGAACTCCTCCTTGGCGGGGTCGGTGGAGGTGACCTCGGCGATCAGGATCTTGGTCTTGGCGGGAACCTCGATGCCGGCGAGCTCGGCGATCTTGGCAGCGGCCATGCCGGGGATGCGGTGATCGAGAGCGCCGTTCTTGAACATGGCGGCACGCAGGGCCTCCATCTCGGCACCCTGCTTGACGAAGTAGCAGCCGCGCTTCTGGAACTCGGCCTTAACCTGGTCATAGATGCTGTCGATGACGGTCACGGACTGCTCGGAAGCGCAGATCATGCCGTTGTCGAAGGTCTTGGAGTGGATGATGGAGTTGACGGCGAGCAGCACGTCGGCGGTGTCGTCGATGACGACCGGGGTGTTACCGGCGCCAACGCCCAGGGCGGGCTTGCCCGAGGAGTAAGCGGCCTTGACCATGCCCGGGCCACCGGTGGCGAGGATGATGTCGACGTCGCGCATGACCATGTTGGTCAGCTCGATGGAGGGGACATCGACCCAGCCGATGATGCCCTCGGGGGCGCCGGCCTTGACGGCGGCGTCAAGTACGAGCTTGGCGGCGGCGATGGTGCACTTGGCAGCAGCCGGGTGCGGGGAGATGATGATGGCGTTGCGGGTCTTCAGGCAGATCAGCGTCTTGAAGATCGCGGTGGAGGTGGGGTTGGTCGTCGGGATGACGGCGCCCACGATGCCGATGGGCTCGGCGATCTTGGTGATGCCGTAAGCCTCGTCGCGCTCCAGGACACCACAGGTCTTGGTGTTCTTGTAAGCGTTGTAGATGTACTCTGCGGCGTAGTGGTTCTTGATGACCTTGTCCTCAAGAACTCCGCGGCCGGTCTCCTCGATGGCCATCTTCGCCAACGGGATACGAGCCTTGTTGGCGGCCATGGCGGCCTCATAGAAGATCTTGTCGACCTGCTCCTGCGTGTACGTAGCAAAAAGCGCCTGGGCCTCTCGCATCTGAGCGAGCTTAGCCTCAAGCGCCTCTACGTTGTCCACAATTGCGGGAGTAGTGTTTTCCGGTGACTTTTTCACCATTTGTGTCTCCTTGCGATCGGAGATTTACCCTACGTCTTGCATGATAGCAAGAAATTATTCGGCGAACGGTAAGATTCCCGTAAAAGGCATACTAAAACGCTTCAATAAACTGAAACGCTTTAAATAAAACTATCTGCCTGCTGCATCGCCCCGCTCATTGGGGACAGACTCTCATGAGTATTTCAATGGGAAAACGGGACATCTGTTTGATAATCGCTATTCGCGGGTCGCGGTTGAGTCGGACACACAGGCGGTGTAGCTACTCGATTACATCCATTTCAATCCCGTGTAAGGTGCGTCCGACTCGCTCGAGGCGTACCGTTAGTTACAAGGCATACCAGCTGGGCTATGATCCCTTTGACATCTGCAAACCCTCATATAAGTCTGTCCCCAATGAGTGCAAAAAGGCGCCCTCCGTAGGGGAGGGCGCCTTTGGTAAGTTCTATATGAACGCGAGGTCTTTGACCCGGAGAGTCCGAGGTACTTGTTGGTAAGACCTTATTTAGGAGCGCGCAACCTTGCCAGACTTGAGGCAGGTGGAGCAAACGTTCATCTTGCGACGGTGACCATCGACGACGACGTAGACGCGCTGGATGTTGGGGCGGAACTTACGGTTGGTGACGCGGTGAGAGTGGCTGATGGAGCGACCGGCAACGGGGTGCTTACCGCAAACTTCGCAAACTTTGGACATAACTGACCCTCCTTGGGCGACAAACGAACATGTCGCGTTAACAAACAAGCCTGAACTATAGCACAGAAGTCGCTCCCTGTGCGCAATCTACACAGAGATATTCCTCTTTTGGCGATAGTGCCCACGCCACGGCCCTGGACGTAGATCCGATTTGCGTGCAGCAGAGGGGATTATGCCAGCTCGTGCGTGCGTTTTCAAGCTCGTCCCACAAATATATATAGGTTTATGGAGCATTGGGCTCCGTTTACGGATTGCTCTGTATTTATGCTCGCAATTAAGCTCGAGGTTGGCTACACTATCCCTTGACCATTAAAGGGGTACGAGATACCCACATGGAATTACATAGCTGCCAAAGAGCAGCCTTTCCTGTGGGTGTCTGGTCCGCTTTAAGCGGTCGGGCATCTATTTTTTTGACTGTGTCAGCAGTCAAGACATGTGAGGAAGGAGATCGATGGGCACGACTTCCCCCAAGGCGGTCATCATGGACGAGACCGCCGTCAATCGAGCGATGACCCGCATCGCGCACGAGATTCTCGAGCGCAACGAGGGCTGTGAAGACCTCGCTCTGGTCGGCATCGTCACGCGCGGCGACCTTCTGGCAAAGAAGCTCGCCGAGGAGATCAAGGAGATCGAGGGCGTCGACGTTCCGCTCGGCAGCCTCGACATCAGCTTCTACCGCGATGACTACGCTACCAATTTCGCTCCCGCGATCCACGCCACCAACATTCCCTTTAGCGTCGACGGCAAACGCGTCGTGCTGGTGGACGACATCCTGTATACGGGCCGTACCATTCGCGCCGCTCTGGACGCCGTCATGGACCTGGGCCGTCCGAGCCGCATTGAGCTGGCGGTCCTCGTTGACCGCGGCCACCGTGAGCTCCCCATCTCGCCGGACTTTGTCGGCAAGAACGTTCCCTCGTCGCATGAGGAGAACGTGCATCTATATATGAAGGAAGTCGACGGCCACACCGCCGTCGAGATCAACGACGTCGCGCCGGGCTCCCACGTGGGTTCTGCGCCGCTGGGAGGTGAGTAGTACCGTGGCGTTCAACCATAAGCACCTGATCGACATTACCGAGTACTCCGAAGAGGATATCAAGCTCATCCTCGAGACCGCCAAGGCGTTCTCCGAGGTCAACGAGCGTGCGATCAAGAAGGTCCCCACGCTCAAAGGCAAGACCATCGTCAACATGTTCAACGAGCCCTCGACGCGCACCCGCAGCTCCTTCGAGCTCGCCGAGAAGCGTCTTTCGGCCGATAGCCTTAACTTTGGCGGCTCCTCGACCTCCACGGTCAAGGGTGAGAGCCTCGTTGACACCGTCGAGACCCTCAACGCCTATAAGATCGACTGCATCGTCGTGCGCGATAAGCACGCCGGTGCTCCCTACATCGTCACGCAGAACTCGCCCGCGAGCGTTATCTGCGCCGGTGACGGCAAGCACAACCACCCCACGCAGGCTCTGCTCGACCTGTACACCATCTGGGAGCACAAGGGTGACTTCCACGGTCTGAAGGTCGCCATCGTCGGCGATATCTCACACTCCCGTGTCTGCGGCTCGCTGATTCCCGCGTTGAAGATCATGGGCTGCGAGACCTACGCCGTCGCCCCCGGCACGCTGTTGCCGCCGGCGCCCGAGGTCCTGGGCTGCGACCACGTGACGAGCGACCTCGATTCCGTCCTGCCCGAGCTGGACGTCGTCTACATGCTGCGCGTGCAGCAGGAGCGCCTCGAGGGCGCCCCGTTCCCGACCATTCGCGAGTACCACAAGCTCTTCGGCCTGACCAAGGACCGCGAGAAGCTCATGAAGCCCGACGCGATCATCTGCCACCCGGGCCCCATCAACCGCGGCGTCGAGTTCGACTCCTATATGGCCGACCACCCGCAACGCTCCGTCATCCTGGAGCAGGTCTACGCCGGTATCTGCGTGCGTATGGCTATCCTGTATCTGCTGCTTGGAGGTGCCGATAATGGCCTTGCTTCTTAAGAATGCCCACGTCGTCGACCCGTCCGTCGAGATTGACGGTGTCGTTGACGTCCTGATTGACGGCGACAAGATCGCCGAGGTCGGCGAGAATCTCGCCGTCGAGGGAGCCGAGGTCCGCGACCTTTCCGGCAAGTACCTCGTCCCCGGCCTGGTGGATATGCACGTTCACCTTCGCGAGCCCGGCTACGAGGTCAAAGAGGACATCGAGAGCGGCACCCGTGCAGCTGCCAAGGGCGGCTTTACCGGCGTGTGCGCCATGCCCAACACCGATCCCGTCACCGATAACGGCACCGTCGTGGAGTTCGTCAAGTCCCGCGCTGCCGAGGTCGGTCACTGCCGCGTCTATCCGTCGGGTGCCATGACCCGCGGTCTTAAGGGCGAGGCCATGTCCGAGATGGGCGATATGGTCGCCCACGGCGCCGTCGCCTTCACCGACGACGGTCGCGGCGTGCAGGGCGCGGGCATGCTCCGTCGTTGCATGGACTACGGCAAGATGTTCGGCAAGGTCTTTATGAGCCACTGCCAGGACGAGGACCTGGTCGGCCACGGCCAGATCAACGAGGGCAAGGTCTCGACCTGTCTGGCTCTCGAGGGTTGGCCGGCTGCCGGCGAGGAGCTCCAGATCGCCCGCGACATCGAGATCGCCAAGCTGACTGGTGCCAAGCTGCACATCCAGCACATCTCCACCGCCCATGGCCTGGAGATCGTGCGTGCCGGTAAGGCCGCTGGCGTTCAGGTTACCTGCGAGGCTACCCCGCACCACATGTTCCTGACCGAGAACGACCTGGACGAGACCTACAACACCTCGCTCAAGGTCAATCCGCCGCTGCGCACCGACGAGGACGCCGAGGCCATCCGTCAGGGCGTCATCGACGGCACCGTCGACGCTATCGTCACCGATCACGCTCCCCACACCCCGTGGGAGAAGGCCCGCGAGTTCGAGCTTGCGCCCTTTGGCATGATCGGCCTCGAGACCTCGCTGTCGCTCGTACTCACCGAGCTGGTCAACACGGGCAAGATGAGCATGGGCCGTATGGTCGAGCTCATGGCCATCAAGCCGCGTGAGATCCTGGGCCTCGACCAGGTTCAGGTCAAGGCGGGCTCCGTTGCCGACCTGACCGTGTTCGACCCCTCTGCCACCTGGACGGTCGGCGAGGACGGTTACGAGTCGCGCGCCGAGAACTCCGGTTTTGCCGGCCGCACGCTTACCGGTCGTGCTACCGATGTGTTTGTCGGCGGTAAGCAGACGCTCGCCGACGGCTGCATCTGCTAGCATTGCCTTATCGCTTTTGTGCGCGGTGCCCTTGCGGTGCCGCGCTTTCTGTTCGTTTTGACCATGCAACCGCATGGGGGATTGGAGCGTCTATGCCCACACCTTCCACTGCACGCATGCACGACTTCGAGGTCGTCTCGAACCAGGAGATCGCCGACGGCATCTTCTCGCTCGTCATCTCGGCCCCCAAGCTTGCAAGTGCGCTCAAGCCCGGTCAGTTTGTGAACATTGCCGTGCCCGGCGATGCGTCCTCGCTGCTTCGCGTGCCCCTGAGCTTCTATCGCGCCGACGCCCAGGCCGGTACCGTCGAGCTGTGGTACGCCGTTGTGGGCGACGATACCCGTCGTTTGTCCCAGATGGGCCCTGGCTCCACCTCTAACCTGCTGGGCCCCGGTGGCCGTGGCTGGATGGTACCCGAGGGCACCAGGAAGGCCCTGCTCGTCGCCGGTGGCATCGGTGTTCCGCCCGTGCTGTGCCTCGCCGGCATGCTTGCCGAGCAGGGCGTGGATGTCGACGTGTGCCTGGGCTTTGGCACCGCTTCCAAGGCCGTGGGTGTCGATGAGTTCCGCGCGCTGGGCGCCACGGTTAACGTGTGCACCGACGACGGTACGCTGGGTACGCACGGTTTTTGCACCGATCCGGCAGCCGAGCTGCTCGGCGAGGGCGGCTACGATTACGTCGCCAGCTGCGGCCCCGCTGTCATGATGAAGAAAGTCGCCACCGCTGCCGCCGAGGTCGGTGCGTACTGCGAGGTGTCGCTCGAGCGCATGATGAGCTGTGGCTTTGGCGCCTGCAACACCTGCAATGTCGAAACGGTCGACGGTATGAAGGGTGCTTGCATGTGCGGCCCCGTGTTCGATGCTTCCAAGGTGGTGGTCTTCTAGTGGGTACCGTGAACATGGCCGTCGATTTCGGCGGCGTCAAGATGCAGAACCCCATCAACACCGCAGCCGGTACCTTTGGCTACGGTTGGCAGTTCCAGAACTTCTTTGATGTTTCCCAGCTGGGCGCCATCACCACCAAGGGTTGCGCTGCCGAGCCCTGGCCCGGCAACCCCGCGCCCCGCATGGCCGAGATTCCCGGCGGTATGATCAACTCCGTGGGCCTTCAGAACCCCGGCGTGGCCGCCTTTGCCCGCGAGTCCGGTCCGTGGCTCGAACAGCTGTCCAAGGACGGCTGCCAGGTCATCTGTCAGGTTGCCGGCCACTCCGTTGACGAGTTTGTCCGCGCACTCGAGATGTATGTTGAGCTGTGCCCTTGGGCTGCCGGCTACGAGATCAACGTGAGCTGCCCTAATATCGCCGCCGGCGGTGCCGCCATGGGCTCCACGCCCGAGGGCGCCTCTTCCGTTATGGCTGCCTGCCGCAAGGTGACCGATAAGCCGCTTTTCGTGAAGATGGCGCCGGTCAACGTCGCCGAGATCGCCAAGGCCCTCGAGGCTGCCGGCGCCGACGGCCTTTCGGTCATTAACTCCATCCAAGGCATGGCCATCGATGTTCATACCCGCAAGTCCCGCGTGGCCAAGCCCAAGGGCGGCCTTTCGGGCCCGCTGTGCCACCACATCGCCGTTCGCATGGTCTGGGAGGTCGCCCAGGCCGTCGATATCCCCATCAACGGCGTCGGCGGTGTCATGACTGGCGAAGATGCGGCCGAGTTTATCCTGGCTGGCGCCACCTGCGTGTCGGTCGGCATGGCCAACTTCGTCGATCCGTGCGCTTCGCTCAAGATTGCGCATGAGCTCGAGGCCTGGGCCGAGTCCCAGGGCGTGAAGGACATCAACGAACTGGTAGGTGCGTTCGAATGCTAGAGACCGATGCCCGCGACCGCGTAATCGTCGCTCTCGACTGCGACCGTGAGCGTGCGCTCGAGCTTGCCCACGAGCTTTCGGGCCATGCCGCCTGGCTCAAGGTTGGCATGACGCTCTATTACGCCGAGGGTCCCCAGATCGTCAAGACCTTTAAGGACCTTGGCTTTAAGGTCTTCCTCGACCTTAAGTTCCATGACATTCCGCATCAGGTGCGCGGCGCTGCCCGCTCGGCCTCGCTTGCCGGTGCCGACCTGCTTTCGGTCCACGGCCTGGGCTCGGGTGCTATGCTCGCTGCCTGCCGCGAGGGTGCCGAGGAGGCGCGTGAGGACCGCGCCAAACTCGTCGCCATCACCGTGCTCACGAGCATGAATCAGGATGCCTTGAGCGAGATCGGCGTCGAGTCGCCCGTGGCCGAGGAGGCCGCCCGCTTGGCAAAGCTTGCTCAGGCCAACGGCATCGATGGCATCGTGTGCTCACCGATGGAGGCTCACGACATGCGTGAGCTGCTGGGTCCTGATGCCCTGATCGTGACTCCGGGTGTGCGTCCGGTGGGTGCCGCCCTTGGTGACCAGTCCCGCGTGGCGACGCCTTCCCAGGCTATCGAGCGTGGCGCAAGCCACATTGTGGTGGGCCGTCCCGTCACCGGTGCCGACGATCCGGTTGCCGCCTTTGACGCCATCGTCGCCGAGCTGGTCGATAACGTCGCGTAAAAGATTCCCCTAAGTCACCAGTTTTGGGTCTCATTAGCACAAAATAGCCTCGGTGCCTGCGTAAACTTTCCCATCCTTTGTGTGGAATCGCAGGTCAGGGGCTTAACTTTGGGCGCAGTATATTGCACTTTTTGCGGGTATCGTCTAACCTATGGAGCCGCGATTAGGCATTTTGTACGTTCTACGTGCTAAAATGCCAATTATTGAATCAGATATAACCCAACTATTTGGAGGTACGAATGGCACTCCCTCAGCTTACCGACGAGCAGCGCAAGCAGGCTCTTGAGAAGGCTGCTGCCGCACGTCACGCCCGCGCTGAGCTTCGCGAGCAGATCAAGAAGGGTGAGAAGTCCCTCGAGTCCGTGCTCAACTCCGATGACCCCATCGCTTCCCGCATGAAGGTTTCCACCCTCATCGAGTCTCTCCCCGGTTATGGCAAGGCCAAGGCCGCCAAGATCATGGAGGAGCTCGGTATCTCCGCTACCCGTCGCGTCCAGGGCCTCGGCGTCCGTCAGCGCGAGCAGCTCCTCGAGCAGCTGACCAAATAAGTGAGCGCTCAGGATTCCAAGCTCTTTGTGATTTCTGGACCGTCAGGCGCAGGCAAGGGTACGCTCGTCACTCGTGTGCGCGAGCGCCGCTCGAACCTGGGCCTGACGGTTTCGGCTACCACGCGAGCACCACGTAAAGGTGAGGTCGACGGCGTCAACTACTTTTTTCTGACGCGCGAGGAGTTCGACCGCCGCGTGGCAAACGGCGAGTTTGTTGAGTGGGCCGAGGTCCACGGTAACTGCTACGGCACGTTGGTGAGCGAGGTCACATCCAAGCTCGCCTCTGGCGCATCTCTGATTTTGGAGATCGATGTCCAGGGCGCCCTGCAGGTGAAGGAGCGTTTCCCCGAGGCCGTGCTGATCTTTATCAAGCCGCCTTCGCTTGAGGTGCTCCGCGAGCGTCTAGTCGGTCGCGGTACCGAGACGCCCGAGACGATTGAGCTGCGTATGGCAAACGCCGCCGATGAGCTTGCCCTTGCCGACCGCTACGACGACGTCGTGGTAAATGACGATCTCGACCGCGCGACCGATGAGCTCGTTCGCGTTCTCGATATGCATGAAAGGATCTGAGGTCCGTGTCCGTTGTAAAGCCTTGCATTGACGATCTTCTGGAGAAGACCGATCACAACCGCTTCCTGCTCGCTTCGCTTGCCTCCAAGCGCGCCTGCGACATCAATAGCATGCTGCGTGGCCAGCACAACCGCGTGCTTGCCGTCCAGGATGTCGATGACATCACCATCGGGCTTTCCGGTGCCGATACCATCTCGATGGCTATGGACGAGATTGTCGACGGCGACATCTCTTACGACGAGGCCCGTTACGAGAAGGCGCTCGGCCACAAGGTTGCTGAAGCCTAAATGGCGGCTCGCGTCTGCCTGGTCCACTATCACGAGGTTGGACTGAAGGGTAAGAACCGCGCACATTTTGAGCATATCCTCATGGATAACATCAAGGCGGCCTTGGCCGCCTTTTCCGTGAATGCCGTGTCTCGAATTTCCGGTTATATCCTCGTGACCTTTAACGAGCATCAGGCCGATGAGGCGGCGCGTGTCATTCGCACCGTTCCCGGCGTTGCTCGTGTGTCTTTGGCGTATCACACTAACCGCGACCCGCAGGAGTACTGTGCCGCCGCCGTCAAGGCGCTGCGCGAGTTTGGTCCTTTCGATTCGTTTAAGGTGCACGCCAAGCGCTCCAATACCGACTATGAGCTCACCTCGATTGATATCAATCGTCAGGTGGGCGAGGTGTTGTGTGAGGCCTTCCCCGATAAAAAGGTTCAAATGCACGACCCCGATGCCATGGTGCACGTACTGGTGGTTCAGGGTAGCGTTTATGTGTACGCGCGCTCCGAGCGCGGCGTGGGCGGTCTGCCGGTGGGTTCTGCCGGCAAGGTCGTGACGCTGCTGTCGTCGGGTATCGATTCTCCGGTGGCGACTTGGATGCTCGCGCGTCGCGGTGCGGTGTGCGTGCCGGTACATTTCTCCGGTCGTCCGCAGACGCCCGATACGAGCGAGTATTTGGTACAGGACATCATCCGTGCGCTTGAGCCGGGTGTCCAGATCGGTCGCCTGTACGTGGTGCCGTTTGGCGACTGCCAGCGTGAGATTTCGGTCACCTGTCCCAGCAACCTGCGCGTGATCATGTATCGCCGCATTATGTATTCGGTTGCCGAGCGCATTGCACACATCGAGGGCGCCAAGGCCATCGTTACGGGTGAATCGCTTGGGCAGGTTGCCTCCCAAACGCTTGAGAATATCATGGCCGTTAACGAGGCCGTGAAGATCCCCGTGTTCCGTCCGCTCATCGGTTCGGACAAGCAGGAGATTATCGCGCGCGCCGAGGAGATTGGTACGTTCGATATCTCGACTGAGGCCGCTCCCGACTGCTGCACGCTGTTTATGCCGCGTCGTCCCGAGACGCACGCTAAACTCGATGCCGTGCATGAGGCCTGGGAGTTGTTCGATCACGAGGAGATGATCGAGCGCCTACTCAAGCAGACCGAGTACATCGACTTCGAAAGCAACACGTATAAGGCCCCTAAGACCTTAAAACGCAAACATTCGGAGCTTGCTCCGCGTGAGATTTACCAAGATCACGAGTAAATTTGTGCATAGACCGACGATGCTCTTGCATCGTCGGTCTTTTGCTATCTGGGCATTTTGCGGCTAAGTGTTCATTTGCTGACGTGTGTCTGAATAAATGGACAGATTTGTGCAAGGTTTTGGTCAGCTTTTGGTTTGACTGCGAAAACCGGTTTTGAAGCATGGCTGTTGCAGGGCTCTTTTCCTGACACGATGGTGTTGGGAGGTTTTGCTATGGCGCAGCGCGAACAACACGAACGAGTCAAAAAGATGGACCGCTGGGCGGGCAAACTGCTCGGTCATAAGGCAGTGGTGATGGCGATACTGGTCGTCATTGCGATGGCGAGTGGACTGGCAATGGCGAACTTTGGCGGCGGTGCCGGCGGTGTGTCGTTTGAGCGCACTGATGGTTCGGGCACGTTAGTGGAGCCGGGATCCGGCGATGCTTCGAGTGGAAAGACATCTGAAGGCTCTTCGCCTAAGGCGTCTGCCGCGGCAGAGGTCTATGTCGATGTTGATGGCGCCGTGGTGTCACCCGGTGTATATCGCCTCAAAGACGGGGCGCGGGTGGCTCAGGCGATTGATGCCGCCGGCGGGCTGGCGCCCGAAGCAGACGTTACGGGGCTTAATCGTGCATCCAAGGTCACTGATGGACAAAAAATTCACGTTTCAACGGTGGGGGAGCAGCAGGTGTCCATTGCGGAAGCCGGTGTTGATGGTGGGACTTCCGCATCATCAGGCGTCGGTGGCGCAACAGGCCTAGTAAACATTAATACGGCAAGCGCGGCAGAGCTGCAGACGCTCTCGGGAATCGGTCCCTCAATGGCACAGTCGATTATCGATGAGCGGACAAAGAACGGTGCTTTTGCTTCGGTTGACGATCTGATGCGCGTGTCGGGAATCGGCGAGAAGAAGCTTGCCAAAATCAAAGAATGCATCTGCGTATGAGTACGACCGAGCGAGAGCACGTGATGCCTCCGCGGCCCCTGATTCCGTGGACGATGGCCCTGTGTGCCGGCATGTGCGTGAGCTGCGCCTTGGTGCTCAGCATAGCCGCTGATGTGCTGCTGAGGGAGCGGGCGACGGCGGTCGGGCCGCTATGGGCCATTCCCGTTGCGGCAGCGGTTTTCGTTGTGCTGGCTCACTCTTGTGCGCGGCTTGCCCCTTTGAAGCGGTGGCTGTATGCCGCGTACGTCGGTCTCGTGGCGGGAGCGGTCGTCTCGGCGTGGTGGGCTGTGGGTGCGCTCAGCGCCTCGAAGGCGCTCGACGGTCGAGCGGCAAGCGGCCTCGAGTTTGTCGTGCAGGGTGATCCATCCATAAACGACGACGTGTATTCCTATATCTGCGAGGCACGCGCGGACGGTAAGAACTTGGCAACGGTTCGCCTATCGTGTGATCGTGAGCTCAAGGTCGGGGCGCACGTGCGTGTTATCGGTCGCGTTTCACGTTTTGAGGACGATGCATATGGACGATCGCGCGTGCTCCGAGGCGAGGTGCGCAAGGTTAAAGCCGTTCGAGTCGTGTCGGTCGATGAGGGCTCTCCGGTGCCGCTGCTTCGGCTGAGAAATGGGCTGCTTGCGTCCATCGCGCCTGCGACCGACCCGGCGCGTGCGCTCATAGCCGGTGTCGTCTGCGGTCGTTCGGCCGAGCTGCGCGCCCAGCCGGCGGGCGACTGGTTTTCGGTGACGGGAACGGCGCATCTTATCGCCGTCTCGGGCAGCCATTTGGCTATCGTGGGGTTTGTAATCGAGGGTGTATTGCAAAAGACTCGGTGCTCACGTGGTCTTCAGCGGGCGATATTGGCGATAACGCTTGTGGGCTATGCTGCCTTTACGGGCGCGTCTCCCTCGGCCGTGCGTGCGTGCTGCATGGTGTTCGTGACGCTTGTCGTAAACAGCGTGGGGCGTCGTCGGCACGGCCTTTCGGCACTCTTCGTAACCATGTCCATCTTTGTGCTACTGCGGCCGACGGTGCTGTTCGAGATGGGCTTTCAACTCTCGTGTGCCAGCGTCTTAGCCATTCTGTGCTTTTGTCCCTATGCGACCTACGCTTTGGGTGAGCTAGGTGTGCCATCAGGCGTTGCCAGCGTGCTTTCCGTCACGCTGTGCTCACAACTGGCGACACTTCCCATTACCATTCCTGCCTTCGGTACATTCTCGCTCATTGCTCCGTTGGCAAATGCGGTCCTCGGTCCGGTGGTGAGCGTACTGCTCGCTGTGTCGATCGCGCTGGTTCCCTTTTCGCTCGTGGGACCGTTGCGGACTTGGGCGCTCGTTGTGCCCATGATTGCCGCCCGTTGCGCGCTGTTCTTCGAGCAACTGTTTGCCGCCGTGCCGGGTGCATACGTGAGCGTGCCGCCCGATAGCATGTGGATTTACCTAGTGCCGTGTTTTCTGGCGGTTCTGCTGGTCTGGTGGCCGCGTCCCCGTGCACGTCCTATGGCGGTGGGGCTTACATGCCTGATGCTCTTGGCTGCGATTCCGTACGTCTATTGGGATCGATTCGCTCCGCCTTCGGTGACGGTGCTCGATGTGGGCCAGGCCGATGCGATTCTTATCCGCCAGGGCGGCGCAGTTGCACTTGTCGACTGCGGACTCGACGAGCGCGTGGTGGCGGCGTTGGTTCGCAATAACGTGCACCATATCGACGCCGTCTTTGTGACGCATTGGGATGAGGACCACTGGGGTGGTCTGCCTGCCGTGCTCGAACAGTTTTCGGTCGGAACGATTGCCGTGGCCGCGGATGCGCTGGAGGATGCTCCTGCCGAGGTATTGAACCGACCTGGCGTGGAGTATCGGCAGGTGCGCCGTGGGGATATGGTCGACATCGGCTCATTTTGCGCCCGCGTGATGTGGCCATTCGAGTCCGTGGATGGCGAGGGAAATGAGGACTCGCTTGTCCTTCTGCTCTCTTATGTTCAGGAAGGCAAGGGCCTGCGCATACTCCTCACCGGTGATGCCGAGCTCGACCAAGAACGGGAATTCGTGCAGGAGGTGGGGGATATCGATGTCCTTAAACTTGGGCATCACGGCTCCAAGGTTTCAGTCGATGGTGAGTTGCTGGACATCCTGAAGCCCGAGCTTTCTCTCGCAAGCGCCGGTGAGGGGAATCGATACGGCCATCCGTCCGATGCCTGCATCGATGCCGTTAAGGAAGCGGGTGGTGTGTTCGCGTGTACCATCGAACACGGCGACATTACCGTCACACCGACTGCGAATGGCTTTGCGATGCGATGCCAGCGACCGTGACGACGTCGTTGGCGTGTGGTGGGCCCCTGGGCTAGAATGGCACGGAACGAATACGAAGGCCTGCGGGAGGGGAGCGCAATGTCCGAAACCGGTTTGCTGCCGGCATATCTGATCGTCGGTACCGACGGAGTTAAGCGCGACCACGCCGTCTCGCGTATGAAAGCGCGTCTGGAAAAATCGGGTATGGTCGAGTTCAACCTCGACGAGCGAGACATGACCAAGGACCCCGATATCGAGTCCATTATCGGATCGCTCAACACCTTTCCGATGGGCAGTGAGTTTCGTCTGGTAATCCTCGATGGCTGCTCAAAGCTCGCTAAGGCGGTCTCGGAGCCGCTCGTTGGGTATCTGGCGAGTCCCAGCCCCACAACGGTCTGCCTCATCATCGCCGACTCACTTGCCAAGAATACGCGCCTGTATAAGGCAATCGCCAAGATCGACAAGAAGGCTATCGTCGATTGCTCGGGTACCAAGCGCTGGGAACTGCCGCGCCGTGTTCAGCAGATGGCGACGCAGCGCGGTAAGTCGATTTCGACGGCGGCCGCCGAGGAGCTCGTCTCGCGTTCGGGCGAAAACACGCGCATGCTCGATAACGACTTGGCTAAGCTTGCCCAGATGGTCGAGTCGCCTCAGATTGAACTTGCCGATGTTGAGCGCTGGATTGTTCGTACGGCCGAGGTTCAACCCTGGGACTTTCTCAATGCGGTCTCGGCCCGTGACATGCGCCGTTCGCTCGAGCTCTTCAATCTAATGCCCGCCAAGAGCTACGTGTGGACGTACACATTGCTGTGCGGTCGCATTCGCGAGCTTATCGTCGCCAAGGCGCTCGACGCGCGTGGGCAGGGTCGCGAGCTGGCCGCAACGCTCAAGCTCCAGTCCTGGCAGGTCAAGAATCACCTTACCTGGGCACGTCGCTTTTCGATGGCAGAGCTCATCGCAGCGCTCGAGGGTGCCGTTGATGTGGAGCTCGCGCTCAAGGGTTCGGCAGATTCTGAGACCGCGCTTTTGCTCTGGATTACGAACATCTTGAGAAAATCGTGATGATACCTGCCTATTTGACAAATTCGTTCTATCCCTTTGAGAGGGAGCGTGCTATAGTAGGCGCTTGCATGACCTCACCGTGTCTCAGAGGTGTCATACATTTTTTGCAAGGAACTCGAAAGGAACTCCAGAAGTGGCAAACATCAAGTCTCAGAAGAAGCGTATCCGCACCAATGAGGCAGCTCGCATGCGTAACAAGGCTGTCAAGTCCGAGCTCAAGACGCTGACCAAGCACGTCCAGTCCGCCGTCGCCGAGGGCGACGCCGAGAAGGCCCAGGCTGCCCTCAAGACCGTCACCAAGCGTCTCGACATGGCTGCCGCCAAGCATGTTATCCACAAGAACCAGGCTTCCAACCGCAAGTCCGGTCTTGCCAAGCTCGTGAACAGCATCAACGCCTAAGTTGTAAATTTCACACCACACAGATTACGCGCATAAATGGAGCCTGTTTTATGGAACAGGCTCCATTTTTTGTACCGCTCGGGTAAGATAGTCCGCATGAATACTTCAATTGACATTTCCCACATCCGCAACTTCTCGATCGTTGCGCACATCGACCATGGCAAGTCCACGATCAGTGACCGCATCCTCGAGCTCACCCATACCGTCGACGAACGCGACATGGAGTCGCAGCTGCTCGACACCATGGATATCGAGCGCGAGCGCGGCATTACGATCAAGTCCAATGCCGTCCGCGTTTCCTATGACGCCGACGATGGTGAGACGTATCAGTTCAATCTGATCGATACGCCGGGCCACGTGGACTTTACCTATGAGGTCTCGCGCTCGCTGGCAGCCTGTGAGGGCGCGGTACTCGTTGTCGACGCTACGCAGGGCGTCGAGGCGCAGACCGTCTCCAACGCGACGCTCGCCATGAACGCCAATCTGGACATTGTGCCGGCCATCAACAAGATCGACCTGCCCTCAGCCCATCCCGATGAGGTTAAGATCGAGATCGAGGATGACCTGTCGATCCCTGCCGATGATGCCGTGTGCGTCTCGGGCAAGACCGGCGAGGGCATCCATGATCTGCTGGAGTCCATTGTCTTTTTGATCTCTCCGCCCAAGGGCGATGCGAACGCGCCGCTCAAGGCGCTCATCCTTGACTCGTATTTTGATGAATACCGCGGCGTCGTCGCCACCGTTCGCGTTTTTGACGGCTCGATTAAAAAGGGCGATACCCTGCGCATGATGCAGGCCAAGGGCGATTTTTTGGTCGATGGCGTGGGTGTCAAGCGTCCCGCCGAGACGCCGGTCGACGCGCTGACCGTTGGCGAGGTGGGCTACGTGGTCACGGGCCTGAAGGACCCCGAGGCCGTGCGCGTGGGCGATACCCTCACGTGGGCCTCGAACCCCTGCCCCGAGCCGCTTCCGGGCTACCGCGAGGCCAAGCCCATGGTCTACACGGGCCTGTTCCCGATCGACAACAAGGACTATGAGAACCTGCGTGACGCGCTCGATAAACTGCACGTTAACGACCCGTCGTTGGTGTGGGAGCCCGAGACCTCGGTGGCGCTCGGCTTTGGCTTCCGCGTGGGCTTCCTGGGCCTGCTGCACATGGAAGTCGTCAAGGAACGCCTGGAGCGCGAGTTCAACCTGGACCTCATTGCCACGAGTCCCTCGGTCGACTATCACGTCTACAAGACCGACGGCGAAATGATCGATGTCCGCAGTCCGCAGGACCTTCCCGAGGCCACACGCATCGATCGTATCGAGGAACCCTACCTCAAGGCAAAGATCATCTGCCCGCCTGAGTACACGGGTGCCGTCATGCAGCTCGCCATTGAGCACCGCGGCGTCACAACCGATATGATCCACCTGACGAGCAAATCGGTCGAGATGCGCTTCGATATGCCGCTCGCCGAGCTCATCTTGGACTTCTTCGATCAGCTCAAGAGCCGCACCAAGGGCTATGCCTCGCTCGACTACGAGTTCAACGAGTACCGTCCCTCCGAGCTCGTGAAGCTCGATATTTTGCTTTCGGGCGACGAGGTGGACGCGCTTTCGTTTATCGTCCATAAGGACAAGGCATATGGCCTGGCCCGTGGCCTGTGCGACAAGCTCAAGGAGATTATCCCGCGTCAGCTGTTCGAGGTGCCCATCCAGGGTGCTATCGGCAACAAGATCATCGCCCGTTCCACCGTCAAGGCGCGTCGCAAGGACGTTCTTGCCAAGTGCTACGGCGGCGATATCTCGCGTAAGCGCAAGCTGCTCGAGAAGCAGAAAGAGGGCAAGAAGCGTATGAAGGCCATCGGATCGGTCGAGGTTCCGCAGGAGGCCTTTATGGCGATCCTCAAGGTGGACGAGTAGGTCCATGGCGCTTTCTGAATACAGTAAGCGGCTGCAGGGCGCCTATGCCGAGCAGCCGTTCCTTATGGCTCCCATGGCGGGCGTTACCGACCCCGCCTATCGCATCATGTGTCGCCGCCGCGGTGCCAACCTTGCCTACAGCGAGATGGTGAGCGTGGCAGGCCTTGCCTATGCCAGCAACAAAACGTGGCGCCTGGTGCTGCCGGCCGACGAGGAGCAGCAGATTTGCGTGCAGCTCTTTGGCTCCAAGCCCGAGCAGTTTGCGAGCGCCGTCGCCGCCGTCGAGGAGCGCGTTGGCGATCGCCTGTCGCTCATCGATATCAATATGGCATGCCCCGCCCGCAAGGTTGTCACCAAGGGCGAGGGTTCGGCACTCATGCGCACGCCCGACCTGGCGGAGAAGATCGTCGAGGCCACGGTGGGCGCGGCGCACGTGCCCGTGACCGTCAAGATTCGCAAGGGCTTTTATGCCGAGGACCGTAATGCCGCGACATTTGCCCAGATGCTTGAGAGTGCAGGGGCTGCCGCAGTCGCCGTGCATGGTCGTTGCGCCACGCAGCTCTACACAGGTCAGGCCGATTGGTCGGTCGTCGATGAGGTTGCCGATGCTGTCGAGATTCCCGTGATTGGTTCGGGCGATGTGTTCTCGGCCGAGGACGCTGCTGAGCATCTGCACGGCTCGGGTGCCAGCGCGGTGTTTATCGCGCGCGGCATCTACGGCAATCCGTGGGTGTTCGGCGATGCCCGAGCCCTTGCACTCGATGGCACGCCGGTTCCTTCTCGCTCCTCGGTTGAGCGCCTGGAGGCTCTGCGCGAGCACCTGACGTTGACGCACGAGCTTCTGCCGCTCATGTCGCGTGCTCGCACGTACGCAAGCTGGTACTTAAAGGGCATGCCCCATGCCGCCGCCTGGCGCGCTCAGGTGGTGCGTTGCTCTACGTACGAGGAGTTCATGTCGCTGGTCGATGATATCGAGCGCGATGTGGTGGCCTGCGAGGCCGCGATTGCCGCCGGCGAGTCGGTGCCTGCTCATCCGCTGGAGGCCTAACGGTGGCCGTTACCGCGCTGTACGTGCACGTGCCGTTTTGCGCTCAAAAGTGCCAGTACTGCGACTTTGACTCGCGCAGCTTTGCTGCGTGTGATTTGGATGCCGCGCTCGATTCCTATTTTGAGCAGTTGTATGCGCGCCTCGATTCCTTTGGCGACGCCGGGGCGCTTGCGCAGGTCCGCACGGTCTATACTGGCGGCGGCACGCCATCGCTGGCAGGGGAGCGCCTGGTGGAACTTGCCCGGCGTATCTCCATGTGGTGCAAACCCGTTGAATTTACTTGCGAAGCCAATCCTGAGTCCCTGACCGCCGAGCTCGCCACCGCGCTTGCCGAGGCGGGTGTCACGCGCATCTCTCTGGGCGTGCAAACCCTCGACAATACCGAGCTGGCTGCTATTGGCCGCATTCACGATGCCAATCGGGCACTTGCGGCTATCGCGACGGTGAAGGACGCTGGCCTCGATGTGTCGTGCGACCTGATGTGCGGCCTTCCCGGGCAGACGGCCGCAAGCTGGCGGAGCACGCTCGATGGCGTGCTGGCGGCGGCGCCGCATCATGTATCGGTGTACCCGCTCACGCTCGAGGAGGGCACACCACTCTATCGCATGGCATGCCGTGACGAGTCGCTCGAGCCCGACGAGGATTTTCAGGCTTCGTGCATGGACGCGGCGCGTGAGCGCCTGGGTACGGCCGGCTATCATCCGTATGAGGTGGCAAGCTACGCGCTCGACGGCCATGAGTGCGCCCATAACATTGCCTACTGGACCGGACGGGGCTACCTGGGCCTGGGTCGTTCTGCTGCGGGCATGCTCGACGACGAGGATTTCGACCGTCTTGCAGGTTTGTTCCCCGGCGTGTCTTCTCGAGGCGATGCGTACCGCGTGCGTCTGGTGCAACGTGACGATGACGCGACGGCGTTCGAGGCCGAATATCTGTCGCAGCGCGAGGCTGTCGCCGAAGACTTGATGCTCGCCTGTCGCATGACGCGCGGTGTTGCGTCCGACCTGTTGGCTCGTGCAGCTTGCGTCATCCCAACGGGCGAGCTGACAGCTGCCTGCGATCGCGCGCTCGAATTGGGTCTTGCCACTTGGGTGCCCGAGACGCTCTGGGGTCATGAGGGACCCTTCACTACGGCAGATGTCGTCGCGGGCCATGTTCGAGCTCGTCTGGCGCCGACTCATCTGGGCTGGCTCGATGGAAATGTTCTGTTCGAGCTGTTTTGGGATCTAGCTTAGGCCGCTCGGGTAGAATTACCGGAATATATACGCTGCTGTGAGCAGGAGGTTGCCGCGCATGGCGACGATGAACGAAAAAGATTACTACGAGATTCTGGGTGTCTCCAAGGACGCCACCTCGCGTGATATTCAAAAGGCCTTCCAGCAAAAGGCCCGTAAGCTCCATCCGGACGTCAATAAAGAGCCTGATGCCGAGGAGAAGTTTAAAGAGGTTTCCGAGGCCTACGCCGTGCTTTCGGATGAGCAAAAACGTGCGCGCTACGACGCCATGCGTTCTGGCAATCCCTTTGCCGGTGCTCCTACGGCTTCGCCCTATGGTGGCGGCTACGCCGGCAGCACGGGCTATGGCAATCCCTTTGAGGGCGGCTTTCCCTTTGGTGGCGCCTGGGGCCAGCAGCGTCGCGGCCAGGCTGCCTACAATCCCGAGAACGGCGCCAACGTGGTCGTCGATATCAAACTCGACGCCAAGGAGGCCAAGGGCGGTGCCCGCAAGACCGTCCGCTACACGCGCTTCGATACCTGTAGCAACTGCGGCGGCTCGGGCTCTGTTTCGTCTGAGCATGCCCATACCTGCCCGAGCTGCGGTGGCCGCGGCCACATCGACGTTGACCTGTCCTTCCTGTTTGGTGCGGGCACGTTCCAGTCGGTCTGCCCCGAGTGCGGCGGTTCCGGTAAGGTCGTGGCCGACCCCTGCCCCGATTGCGGTGGCAGCGGGCGAACCCGTGTGACCTCCGAGCAGACGATTGAGTTTCCTACCGGCACGCACGATGGCGATGAGGTCCGCATTAGCGGTATGGGTCACGCCGGCACCAACGGTGCCTCGGGTGGCGATCTTGTCGGCCGCGCCCATGTTGAGGCCGAGCGCCTGGAAGGCAAGGCCCGTACCGGTTTTTACCTGATGGGCATCGTGGCGCCGTTTTTGGTGCTGTCGGCCATCTCGGGCGTGTTCTCGGCCTTCGCCGTGATGTGCTTTATTCCGTTTACCATGGGCATGTTCATGGTGCTTTCGGACGGTGTGCTTCATCGCAGCCTGCTGTGGTGGAAACGCGGTGCGATGCAGTTTGCCAACGGTTTTGCCAACGGCTTCATGTTCGCGCTCGTGTCGGTTTGGTTCGCGAGCTGCTCGCAACGGGCCATGCTTTCGCCGTATCAAATGCAATAACATCAAACCCTCTGTTTGCGGTCGGCCCAGCTTGGGTATAGGACGCACTGTGACAATAATGAAAGTCGGAAGGATTCGGTCGTGTCGGAAAATAGGGATTACTACGAGGTGCTTGGCGTCGACAAGGATGCCGACGCGCGGACGATTAAGCGTGCGTTTCTAAAGAAGGCCCGTACCGTACATCCGGATGTTTCGGACGACCCCGAGGCCGAGGCCAAGTTCAAGGAGCTCAACGAGGCCTATTCCGTTCTTTCCGATGAGCAGAAGCGTGCTAACTACGACCGTTACGGCACTGCCGACGGCCCTGGTGGTTCGGGCTACGTCGATATCAACGATATCTTTGGTGGCATGGGCATGGACGACTTGTTCTCGTCGTTCTTTGGCGGTGGCGCCGGCGGTGGCGCCCGCGGCCGTCGTGAGCGTCGTCGCGGACGTGACATGGCCATCTCGCTTTCGGTGACGCTCGAGGAGGCGGCGCTCGGCTGCAAAAAGACGATCAGCTATGACCGCCTTGCCCCCTGCGAGGATTGCAACGGCACCGGTAGGGCCGAGGGTGCACAGGAAAAGCAGTGCAGCCGCTGCCACGGTACGGGCTACGTCACGACGGTTCAGCGATCGTTTTTGGGCCAGGTTCAGTCTTCCTCGCCTTGCCCCGACTGCCACGGCGAGGGCACGGTCATCGACCATCCCTGCGAGACCTGCGACGGTCAGGGCCGCACGCCTTCGCACGAAAAGATCGACATCGATATTCCCGCCGGCGTTTCGACCGGTCGCCAGCTGCGTGTGAGCGGCTTTGGCGAGGCCGGCCTTCGCGGCGAGCCTTCGGGCGACCTGATTGTCAACGTGCGCGTCGCCGACCATGAGCGCTTTAAGCGCAACGGTGACGACCTGTACCTGGTGAGCGATATCTCGATTGCGCAGGCTGCGCTCGGCTGCGAGATCGAGGTCGAGGGCATTATGCCCGACGAGGTCGTTAAGGTGACGGTTCCCGCCGGCGCCCAGTACGGCGACACCGTGAGCGTCAATAATTACGGCATGCCGCGCATTGGCGGTGGCGGTTCGCGTGGCCGCCTGATCGTGCAACTGCGCGTGGTCGTTCCCACCAATCTTTCCAATAAGCAACGCGAGCTGCTCCGTGCTTTTGCCGATGAGATGGGCGATGACGTCGCTTCCGGTAAGAAGTCGGTGACCGACCGTATCAAGAGTGCCCTCGACGATATCCTCGATTAAGGAGCCCGCGTGCTCGCACCCCATATTTCCGTCATCAACCTCGGCTGCCGTGTCAACCGGGTTGAGTCTGACCGTATCACTGCCGATCTTATGCGCCTGGGCTTTGCTATGGTGGAGCCCCACGATGCCGATCTGATTGTCATTAACACCTGTGCCGTTACGGGCGAGGCCGAGGCCAAGACCCGTAAGGCCGTCCGTCATGCGCTGGCCCATCCAAACGAGCCCTATGTGGTCGTGACCGGATGCGTGGTCAATTTGCATCCCGAGGAGCTGTTGGAGCTTTCGGATCGCGTGATCGCCGAGCCGTCCAAGATCGATGTCGCCGAACGTGTCTGCGAGGTGCTGGGCGTTGAGTCCGATAGCGTTCCCGCCTGCAGCGATGACGAGGTGGTCGATGCGCTCGGTCGCTCTCGCCTGGGCGTGAAGATCCAGGACGGCTGCAACCATCGCTGCACCTATTGCATTGTGTGGAAGGCGCGCGGCCCCGAGCGCTCCGTGCCCGTCGAGTCCGTGCTTGAGCAAGTTCGCGAGGCCCAGGAGGCCGGCGTGCCCGAGGTGGTGCTGACCGGTGTGAACCTGGGTGCCTACGATGGCAAGAGCACGACCGACGAGCATGTCGAAATCGATGAGCTGCTCGAGGCCATCATGGAGCGCACGACTATTGCGCATGTGCGCATTTCCTCGGTCGAGCCCATGGATATCTCTGAGCGCCTGCTTAAGGTTATGGCGCGCTATCCGCAGCGTATCGCCCCGTTTTTGCACCTGCCCGTGCAGTCCGGCTGTACGGCGACCCTGCATCGCATGGGTCGTCCCTATAGTGCGGAGGCCTTTGAGGACACGGTGCGTATGATTCGCGCCAACTTGCCCCAGGCGTCTCTTTCGTGCGATGTCATCGTCGGTTTTCCTGGTGAGACGGACGAGGAGTTCGAGGAGTCGCTGGCGCTGTGCCGCCGTGTGGGTTTCTCGCGTATGCACGTGTTCCGCTACAGCAAGCGTCCCGGTACCCTTGCTGCCGACATGCCCGACCAGGTGCCGCCCGAGGTTATGGCCGAGCGCAGCCGTCGTATGCGAGACACGGCGCAGGAGCTCGCTATTGCCGATGCTCGTCGTCGCGTGGGCACTGTCGAGCGTGCCGTGCTCGAGTATGGTGACAACCTGACGCTCGGTTCGTTCCATCATGCCCGTCTTGACGATACCTGTGGACTTACAGCCCCGTGCCTGCTCGATGTTGCTATCATCGGAGTCGATGATTCCGGCTTGGTCCATGCGCGCAGGGAGGTCCATGGAAGCCTCGAAGATTAGACTTACCGTTCCCGAGGGAATTGATCCCTCGCGCGTTTTGGGCGCCGGCGACGGCGTCCTTCGTGCGCTCGAGAGTTTGGTTCGCGCTCACGTGGTCGCCCGTGGCGATAGCATCGCCGTGAGCGGTGACCCGGACGAGGTCGAACTCGTGGCGCGTTTTTTCGAACATGCTTTCCGCGAGGCGGCCGCCGGGCGCACGCTGTCTGCCGACGATGTCTCTCGCTGCCTGGCCGTCTTGCGCGACGGTGAGCACGAGGCTACGTCGCTTCGCGATGACGTGCTGCTTTCGTATCGCGGCCGCGTCATTCGCCCCAAGACGCTCGGGCAAAAGCGCTATGTGGATGCCATCCGCTCGCATACCATCACGTTTGGCTTGGGTCCAGCCGGTACCGGTAAGACTTATCTGGCCATGGCGCTCGCCGTTGCCGCGCTCAAGCGCCACGAGGTGGGCCGTCTGATCTTGTCGCGTCCGGTTGTCGAGGCGGGGGAGAACCTGGGCTTTTTGCCCGGCACCCTCGAGGAAAAGATTGATCCGTACATGCGTCCGCTCTACGACGCCCTTTTTGACATGATGGATCGCGAGCGAACCGATGAGCTTATGGAGCGCGGCGTGATCGAGATCGCCCCGCTTGCCTATATGCGCGGTCGTACGCTGAGCGATGCTTTCGTGGTGCTCGACGAGGCGCAAAATACCACGCCCGAGCAGATGAAGATGTTCCTGACACGCCTTGGATTTAACTCCAAGTTCGTGATTACCGGCGACCTCAGCCAGCGCGACCTGGTGGGTCGTCGTGGTGGCTTGGCGGATGTCGAGAAGATTTTGGGCCGTGTCGACGATGTGGCGTTTGCACACCTGGAGCGCGCCGATGTGGTGCGCCATGCCCTGGTGGGTCGTATCGTCGAGGCATACGATGCTTATGATGACGTGCGTGAGCAGCGCTCGCGCGACCGAAAGGAGTCCCGTTGAGTGTATTGATCAGCAACGATGCCGAACTCGATACGCTGTTCGACGCGCAGGAGGTGGAGCACATCTGCGAGGTTGTGCTTGCCGCCGAGGGCGTTGAACGTGAAGTCGAGATTTCCCTTTCGTATGTCGACGAGGACGAGATGCACGAGCTCAACCACGAGTGGCGTGGCATCGACCGCACCACCGATGTGCTCTCGTTTGAATGCGACTCGGCCTTTGACGAGGATATTCCCGCCGACGAGACGCTCGAGCTCGGCGATATCATCTTGGCCCCGCAGGTCATTGCCCGTCAGGCCCCCGGCTTTGGCAATAGCCCTGCCGACGAGTGCCGCCTGATGCTCGTACACGGCATGCTGCACCTGCTGGGGTATGACCATATCGAGGACGACGAGGCCGAGGTCATGGAGGCTCGCGAGGACGCTATCCTGCGCGATCTGGCGCTCGAGCGCGGCGAGGATCCTAAACTGGTCCACGTCGGCCCCATCACCAATCATGCCCACGACTAGGAGCCGTTTATGATTCCCGGATCGAACAAGGACCATCCGTCCTTTTTAAAGTCGTTCTCATACGCCATGGAGGGCTTCGTCACCGCCGTCAAGACCGAGCGCAACATTAAGGTCATGCTCGTGGCAGGCGTGTGCACCGTCATTGCCGGCTGTATCGTGGGGCTCGATATTGCCGAGTGGGCTACGGTCATCATCTGCTGCGGCCTGGTGATTCATGGCGAGCTGTGTAACACCGCCATGGAGGCCATCGTCGACCTGGCGACCCAAGAGCTCCATCCGCTGGCAAAGCGTGCGAAGGATATCGCCGCCGCCTCTGTATACGTTCTTTCCATTACCGCCGCGATCGTGGGCTTGCTTGCCTTTGCCCACGCGCTAGACTTTATTTAGAAAGGGATTCCCATGTCCGACAATATGCAGCCTACCGATGAGATTTTGGACGAAGAGTCCCTGGATGCTAAGGCGACCGAGGATTGCGATGAGGTCGAGGAGTTCGACCCGTTTGAGGGCATGAGCGACGAGGAGCTCGACGCCCTGTGCGACGAGGACGACAACCTCGCGGGCTTTGGTGACGTTGAGCCTGGTTTCCGCAGCGGCTTTGTGGCCCTGGTCGGCCGCCCCAACGCCGGCAAGTCCACGCTGCTCAACGCCTGCTATGGCAAAAAGGTCGCCATCACCTCGCCGGTGGCCCAGACGACCCGCCGCCGCATGCGCGCCGTCGTCAACCGCCCCGGCTACCAGCTGGTCTTTGTCGATACCCCGGGTATCCACAAGCCCAAGGACGGCCTGGGCTCCGAGCTCAACAAGAGCGCGCTGTTCGAGCTGAACGATGTCGATGTTGTCGCGTTTTTGATTGATGCCACCAAACCGATCGGCAGGGGAGACGCCTGGGTTGCCGAGCGTGTCAGATGCGCTCGTTGCAAGAAGGTCCTGGTGCTCACTAAGGCCGATGAGGCCGACCCCGCACAGGTCATGGAGCAGCTTAAGGCCGCCCACGAGCTCATGGAATATGACGACGAGATCGTGACGTCGTCGGTCAAGAACTTCAACGTCGATGCCTTTATCGAGACCGTTGCGCACTTTTTGCCCGAAGGCCCGCGTTGGTTCCCCGAGGACATGGGCACCGACGCTTCTGACGAGACGCTCGTTGCTGAGTTTGTGCGCGAAAAGGTCTTGCGCCGCACCCGTGATGAGATCCCGCACTCCGTTGGCGTGATCTGCGATGCGCTCGAGCAGACCAAGAAGGTGCTGCGCGTGCACGCCACCATTTACGTCGAGCGTGAGGGCCAAAAGGGCATCATCATCGGCAAGGGCGGCGAGATGATCAAGCATATCGGTATTGACGCCCGTCGCGATCTTGAGCGCATCTTTGGCACGCAGGTCTTTTTGGAGCTGGACGTGAAGGTCAAGGCCGGCTGGCGTGACGACGAGGCCCAGATTCGCCGCTTTGGGTACAACGCGGAAGATTAGTTCGCGTCAATGGCAGGCTCCCGGACATATCGCACGAAGGTGCTCGTCCTCGACAAGACGAAGCTCAAAGAGACCGACTTGATCCTGACGATGCTTGACGAGCGGGGGCGGCAGGTTCGTGCCGTGGCAAAGGGCGCCCGCAAACCCGGTGGTCGCCTGGCTGCGCGCTGCGAGCTGTTCTGTACCGTTGATATGCTGCTTGCGCATGGACGGTCGCTCGACGTGGTTTCTCAGGCCGAGCTTATGGAGGCGCCGCTCGGCGCTGCGCCCGATTACGAGACGACCTGCGCCGCAAGCGCGATCGCCGAGGTCGCGCGCGTGTGCTCGTTCGAGGACGCCGAGGACCCGTTTACCTTTGCCATAACGCAGCGAGCGCTTGCCCTGGTGGGCAGCGGGCTCGACGCGGCACATATGGACCTACTTGTGGCGGCATATGTCTTTAAGCTGCTGTCGCACGTTGGCTATCGACCAGATTTTTCGGCCTGCGTGCTGTGCGGAGACCCCATGCTGTCGTATTTTTCACCACAGGTGGGCGGGCTCATGTGCGGGTCGTGCGCGTCGAGCGTTCCGGGTGCCGAGCTCGTGTCGACCGGCGAGGTCGCATGGCTGCGCGCCCTCATATCCATGACCTTCGATGCGCTTATGGCCGAGCGAATCGACCCGCATACGGCGGCATTCTTGCTTGGGCTTTCGCATGTTTGGGCTGCGACGCACACCGATCAGCGCCTCCGTGCGATGGAATTCATGTTGGGTCGGTGATGATGCGCAGGCGCGGGCTGCTTGTGGTAACATATCGGCCTGTTGGTACCTCGACCTTGGTTGCTCGCTCCACCGGCGGCTTCCCAGTCCGAGGCGAATCGAGTCGCCCGATAGCGACGCAAAACGAAAGGTGAAACAATGACTGTTTCCAAAGAGCGCAAGGCTGAGCTGACTGCCCAGTTCGGTAACACCCCGGTCGACACCGGCAACCCCAAGGTTCAGGTCGCCATCCTGTCCGAGCGCATCAAGGAGCTGACCGAGCACATGAAGTCCCACCAGAAGGACTTCCACACCCGTCGTGGCCTGCTCATGCTCGTCGGCCGTCGTCGTCGTCTTCTCTCCTACATCAAGAAGAACGACATCGTCGAGTACCGTGAGCTCATCAAGGCTCTGGGCATCCGCGACAACATCCAGTAGGATTTGTACATGCTAAGAGCGTCCTGCGCAGCGGGGCGCTCTTTTTGTGTAAGGGCGTGAACAATCACGCTCTGAAGCGTGGCGGGGGCAGGGGGCCCGCGTCACATGAGAAGCCCGCAGGCAAGGGGCCTGTGGGGTAAAGGAGAACAATGACACTCGTATCCAAGACCTTTGAGCTGTACGGCAAGACCTACACCTTTGAGTCCGGCGAGCTTGCCAAGCAGGCCACCGGCGCCTGTCTGGTCAAGCAGGGCGACACCACGATGCTCGACACCGTGGTCGTCTCCAAGGAGCGTAAGAACTACGACTTCTTTCCGCTGACCGTCGACTTCAACGAGAAGATGTACGCCGCCGGCCGCATCCCGGGTGGCTACCTCAAGCGTGAGGGCCGTCCCAGCGAGAAGGCCACGCTCACGGCCCGTATGATCGACCGCCCGATTCGTCCGAGCTTCCCGGACGGCTTCCGCAACGAGGTGCACATCGTCGCCACCTCGCTCGTCGCCGACCAGGTCAACCCCTTTGACGTCATCAACGTCATGGGTGCTTCCCTGGCAATGACGCTCGGCGGCGTGCCCTTCGAGGGCCCGCTTGCCTGCGTGCGCATCGGCCGTAACGTGGAGACCGGCGAGTTTATCGTCAACCCCACCTATGAGGAGCGCGAGAACTCCGATCTGGACCTGGAGCTGGGCGGCTCTGCTGACTTCATCTCGATGGTCGAGGCCGGCGCCGAGGAGATCTCCGAGGACGACATGCTCGCCGCCATGAAGTTTGGCCAGGAGGCCCTTGCCGCCTTCTGCCAGGCCCAGGACGAGTTCGTTGCCGAGTGGGAGCAGGTCAATGGCGCCATCGTCAAGAAGGAGTACCCGCTCGACCAGCCCGTCGAGGAGGTCCAGGAGCGCATCTTCGCCCACTACGACGAGATGGCAGCCGCCCTTCGCGACGCCGACAAGCTCTCCCGTATCGGTAAGGTCGAGGCTCTGAAGGAGTCCATCCGTGCCGAGTTCACCGAGGAGGAGCAGGCCGCTTGGGAGCGCGAGATCCCCGTGGCGCTCAAGAAGCTCGAGAAGAAGGCCATGCGCACCATGGTCGTCGAGACCGGCGAGCGCGTCGACGGCCGTGCCGCCGATGAGATCCGTCCCATCATGGTGAAGGACAACTATCTGCCGCTCGTTCACGGCTCCGGCCTGTTCCAGCGCGGTCAGACCCAGGTGCTCTCCGTGCTGTCGCTCGGCATGCTCAACGAGGGCCAGCGTCTGGATACCATCGAGCCCACCGAGGGCAAGCGCTATATGCATCACTACAACTTCCCGCCGTTCTGCACCGGCGAGACCGGCCGCATGGGCAGCCCCAAGCGCCGCGAGATCGGCCACGGCAACCTGGCCGAGCGCGCTCTGCTTCCGGTGCTTCCCGACGAGAACGAGTTCCCCTACGCCATCCGCGTGGTCTCCGAGGTCATGGAGTCCAACGGCTCCTCTTCGATGGCTTCGACCTGCGGCTCCACGCTCGCCCTTATGGACGGCGGCGTGCCCATTAAGCGCCCGGTCTCCGGTATCGCCATGGGCCTGATCCAGGAGGAGGGCAAGACCGTGGTACTGTCCGACATCCAGGGTCTCGAGGACTTCCTGGGCGACATGGACTTTAAGGTCACCGGCTCCACCGAGGGCATCACCGCCCTGCAGATGGACAACAAGGCCACCGGCCTCACCTTCGACATCCTGGCCCGCGCTCTGCAGCAGGCCAAGGAGGGTCGCGCCTTCATCCTGCAGAAGATGCTCGATGTGATCCCCGAGCCGCGCCACACCACACGCAGCACCGCTCCGCGCATCGTTTCCATCCAGGTTCCGACCGACAAGATCCGCGACGTCATCGGTTCCGGCGGTAAGGTCATCCGCGGTATCCAGGACGAGACCGGCGCCTCGGTCGACATCCAGGAGGACGGCACCGTCTTTGTCGGCGGCACCGGCGAGTCCGTCGACCAGGCCGTCGAGCGTATCAAGCTCATCATCAAGGTTCCCGAGCCGGGCGAGGAGTACACCGGTCGCGTGGTCTCCATCCAGCCCTTCGGCGCCTTCGTCAACCTGCTGCCCGGTAAGGACGGCCTGCTGCACATCTCCCGCGTCGCCAAGGGCCGCGTTGAGAAGGTCGAGGACGTCCTCAACGTGGGCGACGAGGTCAAGGTCGTCGTCATCGAGGTCGATGATCGCGGCAAGATCTCGCTCGATCGTCTTGACAAGCCCGAGGCCCCGGCTCGCGCTGAGGGTGCCTCCGAGGGTGACGGCGAGCACTTCCAGCGCCGTGAGCGTCCGCGTCGCGAGCGCTCCGAGCGCAGCGACCGTCCGCGCCGTCCCGGCGACAACGGAGGCCGCAAGCCCCGCCGCCACCATGACGCCGAGTAATAGCTACACATAAGCAGCTCAACAAGGGCGACTCCGTACAGGGGTCGCCCTTTTGCTTGCGCCCGGGAGGGCCGCATATGAAGTTTCCTGCTCTACAGTCCTGCGCAAGACGGAAAGCACATTAAGTGCTTTCCTTTGCGTGCGGAACTCGCGACAAACTTAAAACCTGGGCCGCCCGGGCCGGGGATCCGACGTGCTCGTCGGGGCAACGTTCCCTGCCAAAAAGGGACAGGTTAATCTTGGTCGGTTTTATCTGGGAAACGTGGCCGATTACTGTAGTCAGCATCTTTTTGCAGCATCTAGATCGACAACGTTTTCGGAAGTGCGGAGAAAATTCGCAAACCTCCAAGCAGACCGGCATATTTAACGACAAAACCGCAGCTCAGCAGTGGGTCAAATTTTAGGTGTGCTTAACGGTTCTGAGTTTTTCACCGCACTTCCGATGACCAGATGAATAGCGCCCGATCCAACCATCCATGTTTCGCAAAATAGGCCGCTTCCCCTAGTAGGAAGCGGCCCCAAATCTTACGAATAGACGATGGTAAAGGGCTCTTTCGTTTCGGTCTCCCCTGTTGATGTATACCTCACAATTTCAAGGGTTACCGAGACAACTTGATCGACATCAATCAACTTCGTTGGCACCCAGATGTTCTCTCCGCTATTGCGCCCATAAGAAAAATATAAGTTGAACACCCCTGCGTCGTCATCTTCGATAATCTGCTCCGATCCATCCTTGTAGCTGACGGTCAGCTTATTATCAACTGCTTCATAGCCCAAATCATCGATGTGCGTCTGGATGGAAAACGGGCTAATCTCAAGAGGCGAGTCACCGGAGCGGAGTTCCTTTGTATCGACGTACGCTCCAATATTGAACTCGGGTGTCGACGCCTCAAACCGCCTCGCACTCTCACCTTCACCCTCGGTCCAGTGGATATTCCAGGTGACAGCATGTTGCAAATCTCGCTCGCGATCCATAGCGGCAAAGTACATCGTGCCATTAATGACAGTATCGCTTGATGTGTCCTTATCAATTGTGCTGCGCGTGTCAGGCCATTCCTCGCCAAACTTCATATCGGGCGTGCCGATGCCCTGCTCTTCTTCACCATAGAGAACAAGTTCGCCAATCTCTGCTGCTGGCTTGTAGTAGTTAACTCCATTTGGATTGGACAACGTAAACGTCACGGCTCCGCAGCCGTTTTGGTCGATTGCCATCTCATGGATATCAAGCGTATAGCCGTTGCCCTCGACGGACAGATTAACCTCCTGGACTGCGCCTTCCAGGCTTTGGGGCGCGATGCCATCGCCAAACTCTCTGGTGTAGGTATATTTAGTTCCCGATGAGCCGCCGTTGGTCCAGGTAATGGAATCCCCGTTGCCGTGGTTTCCCCAGGCAGAGGCAAAATAGCTGGAATTGACGACGGCGTAGGCGACCCCTCCGGTCGCCAGCACTCCGGCAAGGCATCCGATCACGGCAACATACAGAGGCTTCGCGTGACCCTTTCGGCGAAGCGGCTCACCAGCAGCGGCATAAAGAACACGGTCAGCAAGATCGCTATCGGCTTGGACGGACTCGAAGGCCTGCTTGATTTGATTGGATTTCACGGTCGCCCTCCTCTAGGATGAACTTGAGCTTCGATCTGCCGCGAGCCAAACGCGTTCGAACAGTCGCGGCTGGCACATGCAATAACTCGGCAATCTCTGAGGTCGAAAAGCCCAGATAGTAATAGAGCATGATGGGAACACGGAATCGTTCCGGAAGTCGCATAACGTCTGACAGGACCGCCTTGGTCTCCTCCTGCGCCGTCGAAAGCGAATCGGCCAGGTTCTCAATATCCTCCACACGCCTCCATGGCTTTCGAAAGAGAGATTTGCATTCATTGATCGTGACCCGGATAAGCCATCGACGAAGATGTTCCCAGCTTTCAAATTGGGCATCGCTTTTGAGTAACTTCAGAAAGACGTCTTGAGCGACATCGTCGGCATCGGCACGATCGCGCAGATACGTCAATGCGATTCGAAACACGACATCACGGTGATCCTCGACCGCCTGTCTAAATGCTTGTTCTTCCATAATCACCTCCCGGTGATGCTGATGTTTCTTGCTGAGGCCCTCACCATAGATACGCTTTGACCGAACGAAATGTTTCAAATTCAAGCAGGAATAACCTACCAAAATAAACCTGTCCCTTTTTGGTAGGTTTTCTTCAACAAAAAAGACCCGCTCCCCTGTTTGAACTGCCTCCCATTTCTTGGACATGAGAAATGGGAGGCTTTCTTTATGCGCGT